>JAPLCX010000108.1 GCA_026392035.1 Candidatus Auribacterota bacterium
GACCCACATACACGTTGTCACCGTGCAGATCCAATCCACCGTACAAGGCCATCGCAGCCTCCTTTCCGGCTCGCCGTCGCCGAGCCACCTTGCACAGAGATTGTACACTTGTTCTTTTCGCCTTTGTATGATTATCAGTTATGGGAAATATAAATCTGTAGGGGTATGCTTCGACGCAGAATACACACCGAATACCTGAAGAGCGAGGACCATAAAACACGATCCCCTCTCCCCGATTATTATATATTCCACGAGCATAAAAAGCGAGATTGCTTCTCCCACCCTCCGGGCGTGATCGCAATGACATGCTGATCGTGATGTGGGCAACAGCCCGTAAAGATTTGACCCCCGGTGGGGCCGGGGGCGCCTCAGGCCTTGCTCATCCAGACTGTTTGACGGTGGTGGACGGCGTCGACCGCCTTGTCCCAGATGAGCGAGAAAGACTGGAGGTCACCCAGGTTCAATTTCCCTTCGTCCAGATCCTTCAGGGATTGGCTGAACAGTTTGAGCAGGCGGCGCTCCAGATCGTGCAGTCCCTTCAACTCGGTGGCCGACTCTATCTGCAAGAACAGTTTTGAGATCTCGCGGGTGTACTCGTCAATCCTCCTGGCGCGCTTCACCTGTAACCTCGCCCGCATCGCCATGATGATGGAGAGGAACATCGGTCCGAGGGTGAAGAAGAAACAGATCTCGTTGTAGTATTTTTTGATTATGTCGGGTTGCCCTCGATTGTAATATGCGAGCGCACCCTTGTGGAGAGCCGGACCCATCGCCTCTCCCTTGTCCGGCGCGCTGATGGACACGGCCACGGGGGTGTGCGTGATGAGCTCATTCTGATGTTCGAACAGTATGCGCGTGATGGTGAAGACAAGCCAGTCGTCAACCTCCGCGCGGACGAAGAGCGCGGTCTGGACGCCCACCGTCTGCATATCACAATCAGGGACGGCAGGCCCGGCTGCGCGGTATGTCCCCCTGGGAATGGCGCAGGGGGCGATGAACGGCATCATGACCTTCATCGCCGCGGCCTGATCGATCGGGACCAGTTGCCATGCGCCCGCGCGCATCAGCATGCACACCATGGGCTCGCCCAGGGGCACCGAGGCAAAGACCGCGTCGATTTTCTGCTCGCGCAGACTCCGCTCAATGTCTTTCTTCCACTCCAGTGACTTGATCACATTTACCGCCATGTCATTCTCGCCCAAACCGTAGTGCTGCGCGAGAAGGTAGAAATCACGGTAGGAGCCGGTGCTCCTCGGCGGCACCAGCACGCGCTTCCCCCTCAAATCACCGGGGCTCCTGATCCCGGACTTCGCGCGGACCGCGAGGTGGTACAGTTCAGGGTAGAGGAGGGCCACGGTGCGGATATTGACCCCCACGCCCATGTGCATCGGCGCAATGACGAGGTCGGCCCTCCCTGACTTGATGTCGTCCATGTTTTCCTGCGATCCCTTCGTCTCTTTGACAACCAGGCGAATCCGCGGCTCGACGGCGGAAACTACCTGAGCGAGGGCTTCCCCCAGTTGATAGGAGTATCCCACGCGCGGACCCGCCGCGATCCGCAGCTCCCTCACCGTGAGCCGCTCGCTGATCCAGAGCGTCCCGGCGACCGCGATTATTCCCACGCACACGAAGATGACAATTCGCGCTCTTCCCCGCTTCATGCGCTCCCTCCTCTCGCGAAGCTACAGGAAACGCTTCGGTCTGACGGCGAGAATTGTACTACAAGAGGCAGGCGTGCAAAAGATTATATCGCGTGGGACTGCCTCAAGTAATTATGAGCCCGTATCCGTCGCGCGCGGCTGCTGAAGCCGGTCCCGCACAACTCTGCGAACAAAAAGTCCCGTGAATTCACAAGGCTGGCGGGCAGGGTCAAATCCTCTGGGAGAGAAGGGGCATAAGGCGACGTGCGATTGAGGGTGCGCCTGCCGGGAGGAGAGGATGTTCCCTTTTTCGCGTCTTTTCCCTTTACTACCGGAGGCTGCTTTTAACATAGTATGGCGAAATGAAGAAACGGAAGTGGTATGTCTATATGATCAGATGCCGCGACGGAACGCTCTACACGGGCGTGACCAACGACCTGGAGCGGCGCATCGGTGACCACGACCGCGGCAGGGGATGCCGCTATACGCGAGGCAGGGGGCCGGTGAAATTGATCTACCGCGAATCATGCCGCAGCAGCTCATTGGCGCTGAGGCGCGAAGCGCGTATCAAGGGCTTGAGCAGGGTAGAAAAGATGCTGCTGATAGGGAGGGGGCCCGGGAGGTGCGGAGGCCGCGGGTCTTCGTCCGCGGTGACGCCAAGACGTACCACCAGAACATCGTCGCCGTGCTGAACGCATGCCAGGAGGCCGGGATCACGGACGTTTCCCTGGCGACGGAGAAATGAATTTCCGCGACAGGATATTGTCTTCAACATGCGTAAGAGCAACGCATGATACGATAATTTGACTCCTGTGCCCTGCCCCTGCCCTGCGGCGTACAGCGGCCTTTTGTCATTTGCAGCATGTCAAATACGACGTCTACAATTGCATTGCGGTACAAATTATTACATATCTTATTGGGAAGCAGCATATTATATACAACGTCTGGATTGCAGTGCTAAAAGCTTCTTAATAGTGTCTGGCTGTTTGAGCTTTATGTGTCATAAAAATTGCTATATAATCTACGCATATTTGCCGCTCCGGGGAATACCTAGAGGACACACTATTTATCCCTTGAGATTTCAAGAGGTAATGAGGGCCAATGCAAAAGGAAGCCAAAGCCAGAATATTAATCAACGACCTTCTCAAAAGATCGGGATGGCGGTTCTTCGATGATGAGAACGGGCCGGCCAATATCACGCTTGAGACACATGTCAAACTCAAAAAGCAAATCCTCGACGATCTTGGTGACGACTTTGAAAAGACGGTCAGTGGTTTTGTTGACTATCTCCTGCTGGATGACCGTGGTTTCCCGATAGCCGTGTTGGAGGCAAAATCAGAGGAGTATGATCCTCTTGTGGGCAAGGAAAAGGCCCGCAGGTACGCTCATTCGCAGAATGTCCGTTTCGTCATCCTTTCCAATGGTAATCTTCATTATTTCTGGGATTTGGAGCAAGGAAATCCTACGCTGATCACAGAATTTCCCACCTCTGAGTCCCTGAGCCATTTTCAGACTTTCAAGCCCAATCCCGATGCTCTGATCGAAGAGAAGGTTGAGTCGGATTATATCGCGATCACCCAAAACCCCAATTATCATGCTGACCCCCGATGGAGCAATCCGGGGGAACGTGATTCCTTTATCAAAGAAACTGATCTGAAATTTCTGAGGCCATACCAACTTCGGGCAGTCGCGTCTCTTCAAAACGCTGTAAAGAAGGGACAGACGCGATTTCTATTTGAAATGGCAACCGGCACAGGCAAAACCCTTGTTGCCGCCGGGGTTATCAAACTCTTTTTACGAACGGGTAACGCCAAACGGGTCTTATTTCTTGTGGACAGGCTGGAACTTGAAGATCAAGCCAAGAGGCGTTTTGTTCCTTTTCTCAAGAACGATTTTCATACTGTTGTCTATAAGGAGAATAGAGACGACTGGCGCAAGGCTGAGATTGTTGTCTCCACTGTCCAGAGTCTTCTGTCTGATAACAAGTATCAAAGGTTATTCTCTCCGATAGATTTCGATCTGGTGATTTCTGATGAAGCCCATCGTTCTATCAGCGGGGATAGTCGGGCGGTGTTTGAGTATTTCATAGGTTACAAGCTTGGTTTGACGGCTACACCCAGGGACTATTTAAAGAATATTGACCCCTCCAAGCTCAACGCTCGCGATCCACGCGCATGGGAACGCCGTCAATTGTTGGACACTTACAAGACTTTCGGCTGCGAGAGTGGTATCCCAACATTCCGCTATAGCCTTGTTGACGGGGTGAGCGAAGGTTACTTGCTCAACCCGGTGGTAGTGGATGCGCGAACTGAGATAAGCACGGAATTACTTTCAGAAGAAGGATATTCCATTATGGTGGAGAATGAGGATGGAGAGCCTGAGGAACAACAATTCTTCGGTATGGATTTTGAAAAGAAGTTTTTCTCATCCAAAACAAACCGCGTTTTTTGCGAAACCTTCTTAAGGAATGCCCTCCGCGATCCCCTGAGCGGCGAAATAGGGAAAAGCATCGTTTTCTGCGTGCGACAGGATCACGCAACCAAGATTACAAAAACTCTGAATGAACTTGCCGATGCAATATTCCCGGGAAAATATAACTCCGACTTCGCAGTGCAGGTGACATCCTTGATAACCGATGCTCAGCAAATGTCGGTCAGCTTTGCCAACAATAACCTGAACGGGCATACACGTTTTCTGGATGGCTACGTGAGTTCAAAAACCCGCGTCTGCGTCACAGTGGGGATGATGACGACAGGCTATGATTGCGAAGACGTACTCAATATCGCCCTGCTCCGCCCGGTTTTCTCGCCGACCGACTTTATACAAATCAAGGGGCGCGGGACCCGGAAATATGATTTCAAATATGTCGAGAAGGATGGCAACCAGGTTCAGGCACATGTGAAACCAAAGGAGAAATACAAGCTGTTCGACTTTTTCGCGAACTGTGAATATTTTGAGGAGAAGTTCAATTATGACGAAGTGATCAAACTCCCGCCGCTGCGTCCCACAGAACCAGGGCCGGAACCCCCGCCTCCGCCACCGGATCTCTCAGGCTACACAAGTGTGATACCAGACCCGCTCAAAACTATCCGCGAGACGCCTGTAGGCGCTCTTGGGATGAAGATTGACCGGAAGCTGTTTGAACGTTTTGAAGAAACCGTAAAGGCCGATCCGGTAGCCCGGGAGAGCTATGAGCGAGGCGATATTAAAGAAGCGGAGGCCTATGTCGTAGCGAATCTGTTCGACAAACCGGAATGGTTCTTCAGCCTTGAAAAATTACGCAAATCAGTGCATCTGGATCGGCGGATTACTCTACGGGAAATTCTGGCCAAGGTATTCGGCGAGATTGACCGATTCAAAACCAAGGATGAACTCCTGGAGGAGGAACTGTCGAAATTCGTTTCCATCCACAAGCCGGATGCGACACGCATGCCGGTAATACGGCAATTTTTCAAGGCATACCTGACCGATGGCGGTGTCCGGGGCATTGTGGATTCCCGCGAATTTCCCAGGCTGGCTGATAATCCCAAAGTATCGCTGGCTGACTTGCGATTCCTTGGGGAATGGCGGGATCGTATTCCTGAATATGTGAAGGACTACGTATCTCTGAACCAGTTTGTGTGATGTAAATGGATGTGCGGGAGTTTTAAAACTTGAGGTCACAGATTGTGACCTCAAGCGCAGGTCTCATGAGGATGTCGCAATTTGTGATATCCTCTGACATTAGGTCATCGTTATGAATAGCAATCGAGTGTCCATACCAGCGGAGCGAATCGAGGGATTGATTCTTCTGATACGGGGGCAGAGGGTTATGTTGGATTCCGATCTGGCAAAGTTGTATGAAGTCACGACATCAAACCTGAACAAGGCGGTCAGACGTAATCCCGAGCGTTTTCCGTCCGATTTCATGTTCCAGCTTAATGCATCCGAGTACCGGTCTTTAAGATTCCAATTTGGAATCTTAAAGCGCGGCCAGCACTCAAAATACCTGCCATTGGCCTTCACCGAGCAGGGCGTTGCGATGCTCTCCAGCGTATTGAACAGTCCTCGCGCTATACAGGTAAATGTAGCCATTATGCGCGCTTTTGTACGCTTGCGCCAATTACTTGCCACACATGCAGGCCTGGCCCGAAAGCTTGAGGAGATGGAGCGCCAGTACGACCGGCAATTTCAGGTTGTGTTTGAAGCTATCCGTGAACTAATGAAGCCTCCGGAACCAAAAAGACGGCAGATCGGGTTCCATGTCCGGGAACGGCGTGCCTCATATTCCGCTCGACGGAAAAAGGTTGTGAAACATGCTCGACGCTGAAACCAAAGCGAGAATAGATTCCGCCCGCGACATCCTGGTGGGCGCTATATTACCCTCTCCCTCTGGAGGGAGAGGGCGGGGTGAGGGGGAATATTTTGCTCTTCGTGACTGATTCTGCATGAAAGGAAGCAATGTATGCTTGATACTGATACAAAAGCGAGAATAGACTCCGCCCGCGATATCCTGGTGGGCAAGGTGCCTGATCCAAAATCCCAGGTGGAGCAAATCACCATCGCCCTGATCTACAAGTTCATGGACGACATGGACCGCCAGTCGGAGGAACTGGGCGGCAAAGCGGCTTTCTTCTCCGGTGAGTTCAAGAGATACGCTTGGAATCACCTACTCGATAATCGCCACAGCGGCCATGAGCGGTTACTTCTCTACGCCGAAGGCATAGAGAAGATGAATACCAATAAGAACATCCCGCAGCTTTTCCGCGATATCTTCAAGGGCGTCTTTCTTCCCTACCGCGATCCAGAAACGCTGAATCTTTTTCTTAAAGAGATTAATGGATTCACGTATGATCACAGCGAAAGGCTTGGGGATGCGTTTGAATATCTCCTCTCTGTTCTCGGAAGCCAGGGAGAAGCCGGACAGTTCCGAACACCGAGGCACATTATTGACTTCATTGTCTCAATCGTCAGCCCTCAGAAAAATGAAACTATCCTCGATCCCGCATGTGGCACCGCGGGATTCCTGATCTCATCTTACAAGCATATCCTAATCCAGAACACCAAGGATCGCCCCGGAGATAAACTTACGGCCGACGAACGCGGCAGGTTAATGACAAATTTCTGCGGCTATGACATATCGCCCGATATGGTGCGATTGTCCCGCGTAAATATGTACCTGCATAGTTTTGCAAATCCGCGCATCCACGAATATGACACATTGACAAGTGAGGAGCGATGGGACGAGCGCTATGACGTGATCCTGGCTAATCCGCCTTTTATGTCACCCAAAGGTGGTATTCGGCCCCATAATCGCTTCAGCATCAAAGCTACCCGAAGCGAGGTGCTGTTTGTTGACTATATCGCTGAGCATCTCAACGTCAATGGCCGCGCCGGCATCATCGTGCCGGAGGGAATTATTTTTCAGTCGCAGAATGCTTATAAGAAACTGCGGAAGATGCTCGTCGAGAATTATCTCTGGTGTGTGGTTTCGCTCCCCGGCGGTTGTTTTAATCCTTATTCCGGAGTGAAGACGAGCATCCTCCTCCTCGACAAATCGCTGGCAAAGCGGATAGATGAAATCATGTTTGTGAAGATAGGGGATGATGGGTTTGATCTCGGCGCGCAGAGGAGGCCGATTGAGGAGAATGATTTGCCCGAGGCACTGGCGCTAATTAAGAAATGGAAGGAAGGTAACAAAGAAGTTCAAGAGGCGCAAAAGAAATTGGCTCATGCCGTCAGCTGCAAACAGCTCCTTGAATCCGGCGATTGCCACCTCTCCGGCGATCGCTACCGGGATAAGGGTATTCGAGTCAGCGGCAAGTGGCCGATGGTGCCCATTGGAAAACTGTGTGAGAACATTAAAAATGGCCTCACTCCAAAAGAACATAGAGGACGTGTTGTCTATATTGGGCTAGAAAATATTGTATCAAACTCCGGTGAGCTTGTCGGAGAATTTGAATCCGAAATTAAAGCAATAAAGAGCACAAAACTGCGTTTTCAGAAAAATAATATCTTATATGGCAAACTGCGTCCCAATCTTAATAAGGTTTGGCTTGCGGACCGTGATGGAATTTGCTCCACCGATATAATGGTTTTGCGCTTCAATTCGATCCTTGCAAACCCTTCTTTATTTGTACATATCCTTAGGCAAAAGATCTTCAATAACAAAGTGCTCCAGGGACTTGTTGGAGCACAATTGCCAAGAATCAAATTCTCATACTTTGTATCTATAGATGTCCCCCTTCCCCCTCTGGAAGTACAGGAGCAGATTGTCGCGGAACTGAACGGCTATCGGAAGATCATCGAAGGCGCAAAGCAAATCATCGCCAATTACAAACCGACCATTAAGATTAATTCGGCCTGGCCGATAGGTGTTTTGAAAGAGGTGGCAGAGATTAATCGATTAACAATTGACCCGGGTGAGAAATATGGCAGCCGAGAATTTTGCTATGTCGACATTTCCTCTGTAGAAAACGGTACCGGGAGAGTTATGTTCGGTAATCGCATAAAAGGTAGTGAAGCTCCCAGTAGGGCACGCCGTGTCGTCGCCAAAGGAGACGTTTTGCTTTCAACGGTTAGGCCAAACTTGAAAGCATTCGCCTGCCTCGATGAGGTCCCGGATGATGCTGTTGCTTCAACCGGGTTTGCTGTTTTGACACCTCGTGCAAACAGAGTATTAAGTCGGTTCCTCTGGCATCTACTTTTCGATGATTGCGTCCTGGCGCAAATGCTAAGCAGGATGGGGCGAGGTGCATATCCGAGCATAAATCAATCAGATGTTGAATCCCTGAAAGTCCCCCTTCCGCCCCTCGACATCCAACACCAGATCGTTGACACGCTCGAATCGGAGCGGGCGATAGTAGACGCGAACCGGAAGCTGGTCGAAATGTTCGAGCAAAAGATTCAGGCCAAGCTCGCAGAAATATGGGGTGAAGAATAGCAACAGAGCCAAGAGGTGTAATCATTATTATGATGATGATCATTGGACTTAATGTGCTTCAGCCTTCTATGTGGGGTCTATGAATATAGCGGTTGCCCAGTCCTTAAACAATAGGTGTTATGAAGTTAGAGGCCCCGGCTAGGCAGGATAAAAGAGAATAAGAATATGTTTGGACAAAAGTATTTTGAACAACGTATTGGCGACATTTTCCATTTATCTCCAATCCCGTACTTGTGTGGCGATGGTGAGTTATCCAATTCACATGAATCATGCAAAGTGCGGTGGGAACTGAATGTTCCTATCACCGGGGAACCACTTCTTGTCATTAGTACTGGCAAAGTGATCACGCCTGATAGTTGGATTACAGCAGACCGACAGTTTGTTGAGTGGATATTGACAGGAGCCACAGATGATAAATTATTCTTGATCGCAGCGGAAGCAGTCATATTAAATAGAATGAAGCCTTCATCTGATGAGCAGCCGAATTATTATTTTAGCCAGTTTCGGCAGATGGATATTTTGCGAAGTTCATCAAAAGCAGTTACTAAATTAGAGGCAATAACGCTTAATTTTACATTTGAAGGTACAGATAAATTCCAAATAGCAGTCGCTGGAAGGCAAATCCACTTCCGACAAAGCAAGCAGTATAGCGAGTTAAGGGAGCTTATAAAGATCAAACGGATTGATCGCGCCTTAATTTCTGAGATCCATGTTCCACTACTTGAAGGAGAGACGCTAGAAATGGGGATAGAGATCCTATTCACGCTAGGATGGTTAATTTCTTTTCTCACCTTAAACCGAGTTTCAACTCCATTGCTTCGCCTGCTAGACAATGAAACGTTGTGTGGTTGGAGAATTATGGAGCTCCGTTCTTATCCTTATCATCCTAGTGAAATCATTGATAATAAAATAATCCCAGAAGGCATCAAGAAATGCCTCGAATCAGTATATGATAATTTTGTGAGGTTTAGTAAATCGCTAGAGCTGGAACGACTCGTAGATATGATTTTGACAGCGTATCAGGAGGGGCTTGTGGAATTCAAAGTGGCTGGGCTTATTTTAGGATATGAACTATTTTGTACGTCTTTTCTGAAATATAAAGGCAGACCGCTGACTCTAGAATCTAACATCGAGCAGAAGCTAAATGGTGTAAATAGTTATCTTCGCTTTATACCCGCGCATTTGCTTAACGAAAGACTGCGGAAAGATATTCGCAACCCGCTTTTTCACGAAGGATTGATTATTGGGATTGATACAAGGAGTTTATTTCGATGGTATAAAGAATATTTGGATCTATTGATAGAAATGCTTTTATTTATTTTAGGCTATAAAGGGAATTTTATTTCACGCGTAGATTATAAGCCCATTCCGGTCCCGATATCCGCAGGCAAATCCAATATCCCTTGATGACAGAAGTGGAACACAGGCTATGATGAATTCATTGAGCGTATATATGTCAGGCAATAATCGCTTTGCATGAATATGAAAATCATACTTTTTCTGGGATCAGGAGTATCATTTCCGACGGGATTGCCATGTGCGAAAAAGGTAACAGATTCTATTCTCAGCGATGAATGGCATAGTTGTAGTGATGGGATATTTCGACCGGGGCCAGAACCGAATCAGTATTTTCGAGACGATAATCTCGCGCCTTGTCTTCAGCAGTTTCTAAAATTGCTTAAGGAATATGCTGACGCTTATTATTCAAATAAGCATAGGCCAGAGTCGAATTACGAAGATTTATATTACCTCGCGCAGCAGATAGAGGATGAGGAGTTGGGAGAGATATTTAATCCAGCCATACGGCCTTTTGTCGAAGAGATAAAAAACAAGACTGTAGCATTATGCAGTCGGGAACAGTTTGGTATCAAAGACTTAACTTTTAGAGAGCTAGGCTGGAAAGCTTGCATATTTATTGAATATGCTTTATGGCAACTTTTGGGTACTAACAATAATCCTGAAGGGATGAATCTCATTAAAGAGCTTGCGCTATCGCCAGAAGTTGAAGCTTTAGATATTCTCACTTTGAATCATGACATTCTAGTAGAAAGATTCCTTAGTCGTAACGGAATTCAATATGCTGATGGTTTTGGGCTACCTGATGGAGATGTTAGGTTTTTTAAGCCATCGACATATGATGAGGATATCAAGGTTCGCCTTTTCAAACTTCATGGCTCAATCAACTGGTTTTGGCTTAGACGCCGTGAGGGTGATATTGCCATTGCTGAATATGGCATCCCAATAAATAATGACATTTGGCACTTTAAAGATGCAAAAGGTGAGAACATTGATAACTTGATGGGCGGGCCCAGAATTTTGATAGGGACTTATAACAAGATACCGGATTATGGTCAGGGCATATTTTCAGGAGTACACCTCAAATTTCAGTCTATTCTCCCAGAACGTGATTTGATGGTTATGTCCGGCTATGGCTGGAATGATAGGGGGATATCTCTCCGCCTTCGAGAATGGCTTAATTCTTCAATGGATAAACGCCTTTATCTATTGCATCAAAATCCTGAATCAGAAATTCGCGATAAATCAAAAAGTGGAATGTGGCACTGGTATGAGCCATGGGTAAAAGAGGGAAGGCTTGTGCCAATTAAGCAATGGTTGTGTGATATTAAATTACCTGAACTAATCGGAATAATTAAAACCCATCGAAGTGTGCATTAACTCCGTTCAACGACTATAAAGATCAAAGAGGCAGCCCCTCTTAAACAGCGTTTAGAAACTTTTGGAGCGCGCAAAACCAAGAGCCTGCGGAGCCGAGGTCAGAGGTTTCTTTTCCTGCACCCGTGGAGCCCGTGGGGGAAATCGAAGGGGATCACTAAAAACAGCGGGAATTTTTTCTCTCATTCTAATCCCAATTTTAGCATTGCTGCCCAACCCATCCGCCTTGACTCACGCAAATGTTATTGACCTCATCCATGAACGCTCAACCCCGCCGCCCTGCTGCCCATTCCCTCCCGCATCTATAATTGGAATGCTAAAAAGATCCGCCTTGACTTACGCGAATGTAATTGACCTCACCCCTGAGCGCTCAACCCATCCTCCTTGACTCGCATGAAAGTTATCGGCATACGCATTTAAGCGTCCACGACACCTCAATAAAGCTTCCCCATCATAAGCGGAGTGGAAGCGGAGAGGGTACGGAGAGGGTGTCTCCCTGGGTGAGAAAAGAACCCCCCGCACCATCTCACGGTGATGCGGGGGCTTTCCAGAGCCACCGGGGATTATGCCTTTTAATGAGCTTTTAGAGCGCGCGAAAAACCTGGAGCCTGCGGAGAGATTCCCGAGACTAAAGTCTCGGCTACGAGTCTCGGCTACCAAGCCCGGCCACGCCCCGGTCCCGGTGGGACTTCCCTTCGGCGGGGTCCCTACCGGGAGAGGAGCAAAGAAAAACAGCACAGGTCATGAGTCGGAGTCGCAAGGAGCGTGACAGCTATGCTAAGGCACCTCAACTAAGCTCGGTGACTTCGTCGCGCTCCTTGCTTCACATATGGAGCCAGCGCGGCCTGTCGAGTCGGGAGTGGTATGCTCCGAAGATCCTTCGCTGCGCTCAGGAGCTCCGCGGGGACGGGCGAGCAATCAATATGCCTTCAGGAACTTGAGATTCCGCTTCCGGGAGCGGTGGATTATGTTAGGCAAGATCACCGGGAACAAGGCCCCTCGGCTATGCTCGGACTCTCCGCTCGTTCGCAAAAGCTCACTCTCTCCGACTGGTAATGGGGCCTCGATTTGAGCCATTTTTTCATTTCGAACCAACTCCGACCGGGAAACTGGTCGGGGTTGGTTCGTTTTGCCTCCGGCTTCGCCTCCGGAACACACGCGCGCGTTGAAGAGATTTGAATAAATGAAAAGGGATAGGCTGCTCCCCGAATCTGATTACCACGAGCGTGTCGAAAAGATTCCTGCGGCGGAGGCAAAATACAAAAGGCCCTTATAAAGGGCCCTTTGCATTTTAGCGCCATGACCGCCGATGTGATTTTCTCCGGCTCCAGCCGGCGGCGCGGTCACAGGAGAAAAGGCTGACGCTCAGATAACCGTGTCGAAAACCATCGCGATCATCCGAAACGGCAGTGCCACGACATCCCCGATCAGGATGAAAAACCTCCCCACGATACTGTGGGATTCCTTCTCCTTTATGATCGTTGTCTCTTTGACTACCTTCCCGGGCTCTCCCGGCGTGGGCTCCGTTTTATAGACGGTTTCTTCCTTGGTGACAGACTTGGCAGATGAGCCGCACCCGGTCATGAGAAGCGACGCCATGAAGATCACCACCACACCCAGGATTATCCCACGATGCCAGCCTGCCGTTGATCGCCATATATTCATTTCGCTCCTCTCTTTAGGCAACAACCCATAACGTGCAGCAATAGTTATTCCTCATGCCCTCCATGTTCTTCACGCTCTTCATGCCCTTTATGCTCGCCCTTGTGCCCCTTCGCGCATTTCTCGGACATCTTCTTATACATGGGGCATGCGGCCTGCATCTCCATCATCATTTTCTGCATACCTTCCATGTCCATTTTAATTTCCGCTTCCTTCTGCACATTCAGATCCTTGTCGTATTTAATGAGCTTATTGCCCGTCATCACCACGACGCCGCCGTCCGCGGTCGCGACGATCGACCGCTTCATCATCTTCTCAGCCATCTCGGCGTGCATGGGGCAGCAGTAGCCCATTCCCTCTTTCTCCATCGTGTGCAGCCATGCTTTTCCGTGACACTTCATTGGCCCGGCGCACCCCAGGCATACCATCGCCAATGCCACGCCTGCCGCGAGAACTCTTTTCATGCCTTCTTCCTCCCTCTTGACAGTTGCCTCCGCCCATCTCCTCACACACCCGGCGCCGGGCGTGTGCACCCTGCAATGATTCAAATGTTGTTGAATGTATGTGGCGCTGCGCGCGCACCTCCTTTCTCTTCTGCAGCACCTGAGCTTGAAAAGGTGTCCCAATATCTCTCGTGCTATATTTTAATACAGTTACCCCCGATTGGGGAAATCTTTTTGATGTGAATCATCGGGTGTGGTTCATGCGACGTACGCCGATAGCGCAATAATGACTCTTTCCTGCGCGAGGGGCCGTTGATCACTGCACCCGCCCGAGGTAGTACTCCACCGGCGCGCGGTCGTCGGTGAGGACGGGCACGTCTGCCCCCACCTCGCTCTTCCAGAGGTGGGTCAGGTAGCGGTTCGTTTCCTCATCGGCGCTCTCCGGCGCGGGCTCGCGATTCGACTTCAGCGCCGCGAGAATGATGTTCTGTACCTCGCGCCCGTCCTCCGGATCATCGACGGGAAAAAGCATGACGCGCGGGAAGACTTCCGCACAGGTGGCGTACTCCGCCCTGGTGAATCTCCCGTTCATTCCGTCGACGGCGCCGATGATATTCACGAGCAGCACGCCCCCCTCGGCCAGCATGCCGCTCATTCTCCGCGCTGCCTCAATTGTCGTGAGCTGATACGGCAGGCAGTTCGCGTCCCTGAACGCGTCGATAATGATCACGTCGTACCTGTTGCCGCTCCTGTTGAGGAAGGTTCTGCCGTCCTCGTGGTGGACGGTCAGGCGGGGGTTGTCCCGCAGATTGAAATATTTTCTGGAGATCTCTGTCAGCATCGGATCGATCTCCACCACGTCGATGCGCGCATCGGGATATCGCCTGAGAAATTCTTTCGGGTAGGCGTAGGCCGCCCCGCCGATCATGAGTGTGCGTCTGAAACCGGTGGCGAAGTGCTCGGCGAGGCGGAAAAACTTCATGTAGTCGAACACGAAATCCTCGCCGTCGAGGTACATGGCGGACTCCTGCCCGTAGGGATCCGTGGAGAGGGCGAGGATCGGCCTCCCCGTCACCTCGTCCGTGTCCCTATATATCCAGACCCGGTTATAGGGAGTATCAATGTCGAGCATCACATCCCTCAGCCCTCCACCCAGCATGGAACCGCCGGCCGCCAGGAAGAGAAACAGTATGCCGGCCCTCGCCTTCCCGAGCCGGCCGCTGAACACCGCGAGGGAAAGAAGCCCAAGGACCGCCGAAGTCAGCAGGAGCAGACGCACGTTGCCAAGTAAGGGTATCAGGACAAATCCCGCGAGGAAGGTGCCGGTGATGCTTCCGATGGCGGAGAGGGCGTACAGCCTCCCGATGGCCGACCCCGAACTGGCGACATACCGTATTTTAAGTCTGGCCGCGTACGGGGAGACCATCCCCAGAAACACATTCGCCGGCGCAAAGAGCAGGAGGGCGCCGCACAGGGAGAGGGTTCCGTTGCCGCTGACCAAGGCATTCAGCGAGGAGAGGAGTTTATCTTTTAGGAGCGCAGTCAGCCCGACGCAGGAGGCCGCCAAGAATACCAGCAGAGAGAGGAGCCGCGCATCTGGCCGCCTGTCGGCGATTCTTCCACCCCACCAGTAGCCGATGCTCAGGCTCGCCAGGATCACGCCGACCAGATTAGTCCACACGTACAGCGACGTCCCCGCGTAGGGGGCGAGCACCCTGGAGCCCGTGAGCTCGAAGACCATGACCGCGGCACCGCAGACGAAAACCGCCAGTTCGCACGCCCACCTTCTCATCATCTATCCCCGTAGACGTTTTTCATAACACTTTTGTCAGGAGTAAGATACAACCTAAATATTTCTGGCGCGCAGAAGGGATATTTAGTTTGCATCGATCTCTCCTGCAGCGAGATGCGTACAACGTCTACATAACCGTCCGGCAGCTCCTGAACATAGCGGCATCTTCGATTATGCCCAGGACTCGTGCTGCGTTAGCAAGGATTATTGACTGATAGAACAGGTCCCCCCTCCTGTTTTTGTTGTATATGCTTTCTTGTTGTAGGGAAGCCTCATCAATAGCATGCCCATAAGGCAGTTGTTCGTTATGCCCGCGAAAATGAGCCCGCATGAGATCAGGATTGAAATCCAGATGAACGCGCCATGTACAAACCTCGCCAGTACTATGCCAAGCAATACCACACTTCCTGCAATAATTCTGACCTGCCGCTCCAGCGATATGGCAGGCTCGCCTTTGATCACAGGCAGTTTCTCCTTTTGCCAACGCGCAATGCCTCCGTCCATTACCTTTACAGAATGAATGCCGGATTGCAGCAGCATATCGGCTGCCATGGGAGAGCGATTCCCGCTATGGCAGAAGACCACGTAGGTGTGCCCCGCCCGGCTCAGGTCTTCTACTTTTGAGGCAAGCGTATCGATGGGGATATTGAGCGAATGATCAATGTGGACCTCATTAAATTCCAGCGGAGAGCGAACATCCAGTAAGATAACCCGAGGGTCTCTGGATGCCAGCGCTCGCGCATCTTCAGGTGAAACCATTTCCAGAAGTGAGGCTTCACCCCTTTGGTTCACACGTATAATGTTGTCGATGTTGAACGGTTTGGGGAGCTGTTTTGAACGGGCATTTTTAACAAATGATTCCTTGCTCGTTTCCTTGAGGAAGGGGTTGCTTTTCTTTTCCCTGGCGATAGTTGAAGATCTATTCCCGTGGTAATCGTGCGCGGGGAACAGCATGGTTTCATCGGGTAATGCTTTCAGCCTCTGCAGCGTATCAAACATAGCTTCAGGAGAGCCGTTCTGGAAATCCGTGCGCCCCACGCTGCCGATTAAAAGCACATCTCCGGTAAATAATCTGCCTTCTCCATAGATGCTCATGGCATCATCGGTATGACCGGGCGTATATATCACCTTGCAGCGGCATGAACCGAAGGCTATTTCCTCATTGTCCTTCAGTCTCCTGTCCGCCACACTGGATATGGCCTTTTCATGCATTAAAACCGGGGCCCTGTACCTCTTCTTCAGCACCGCGGCCAGAGAGAAGTGGTCCGCGTGCGTGTGCGTATCCATTATATATTTGAGACCCAGCCGCTTCTTTGTCAGATATCCGGCATATTCCTCCAGCAGACTTATGTGCGGATCAATGATGACCGCCTCGTTCCGGGAACTTAAGATATACGAGTAGCAGCTGCCGGCGCTGAATTGCTTTGACGCAAAATCCTTGCTCATACGTCATCCTCCTTTCCGCAGTTGATTGTATCAAGATACGCGTGGCGGATGAATTGAGTAAGTATATTACAATTGCCGTCGTGATTTTATCGGATTATCATTGCATCATGGCGGTAAGAAGATGGCACGTTTACATCATCAGATGCCGGGATGGGACGCTCTACACGGGTGTCACCAACGACCTGGAGCGGCGCATCAACGATCACAATCGAGGCACGGGCTGCCGCTACACGAGAGGCAGGGGGCCGGTGAAATTGCTCTACCGTGAATCATTCCGCAGCAGATCCTCGGCCCTGAGGCGCGAAGCCCGCATCAAGGCTTTGGGCAGGGAGGAAAAACTGATGTTGATCGGCAAAGCACTGTAGTAAAATCAACCTGCGGGCAGGATACCGGTCTTCCTGAGATTGCGTGTCCTGGGGCGTGGGAAGTGGGATCGTGACAGAATGATGGAGAGGAAAAGCGCGAAAGTGGACAAGTCGATAATCAGGGACCCGAAGGAGGCAGATTCCAGGAATATCCCCAGGGGCAAGCCGGGGATGACACCGGACGAGTGGAGCGATCTTCTGTACTCGGAGGTGACCCACAAGGAAATTGCAAAAATGGGAGAGGAGTATCAAAAGAGCCTGAATGACGAGAGGCAAAGGCAAGAGAAGATACGCGTGGCACCCCGAAGAGCATCGAAAGGCACGGATTCGGCCAAGAAATTGGGCGGTGAGGGGAGAATACCGGCCTCCCTGAGAACTCGCGTTATAGGGGAAATGGCGAGGCCGGTTTTTGAGCGGGCCAGCTAGTCCTGACGGAAGGGGAAGACCTGAATGACGCCTTGTGGGATGTCATGAAAGAAGGAAGATAGTTGGAAGCAGGGAGATAAAAAATGGCTACTGGAAACCTGAAGGTGTCATGTAGGCGCTGTAATGCTTGCGGAAAAGTGACCAAGTGTGAAAGGAATGGCATGATCTGGGGGTGCGGTGATCTGATCATGGTCTTTATGACAGTGGGCCTCTGGTGCATCGCTCGTTTTATCGTTAATGAAGTAATAAATCCCTGGCGCTGTTCTGAATGCGGGAAGCGAGTCTGAAACATAGGCGATATATGACCCGAAAAAATATATCCATCTTTTGCGCCGTTTTTATTTTTGCGATATTCATGCTGCACTTTTTACCATTCTCCAAAGATAAATCCTTGAATAATGCCGGACAAAAGATTGTCTCCACCACTAGAAGTCTTTTAGATTCAAATGAAATGCAGGTTGGTAAAGCTGCTTATGACCGCAAAGATTACGTAGCAGCCTTCCAAAACTTCTCCAAGGCCGCAAAAAAAGGTGATGCAGAAGCACAATATAAACTCGGGTTGATGTATGACGAAGGCCACGGTGTGCCGAAAAATTATGTCGAGGGCGCCAAATGGTACCGCAAAGCCGCAGAACAGGGCTTTGCACCGGCGCAGTCTAATCTCGGGTTTATGTATGTCAACGGCCAAGGCGTGTCGCAGGATTATAGTGCAACGTATGTCCATGGCCAAAGCGTGTCTCCAGATTATGTTGAAGCAGTCAAATGGTACCGCAAAGCCGCAGAACAGGGCTTTGCAGAGGCGCAAAATAATCTCGGGGCAATGTATTACAAAGGCCAAGGCGTGCCGCAGGATTACACAGTGGCCGCCGACTGGTACCGCGCAGCCGCAGAGCAGGGCAATGCAATTGCACAGTTGAATCTAGGGTCAATGTATTACCACCACTTGGGTGTGCCAAAAGATTACACAGAGGCATTCAAATGGTACCACAAAGCCGCGGAACAGGGTGTTGCACAGGCGAAGGCTATGCTCGGGTCAATGTATTACACAGGCCAAGGCGTGCCGCAGGATTACACAGAGGCCGCCAAATGGTACCACAAAGCCGCAGAACAGGGTGTTGCACAGGCGAAGGCTATGCTCGGGGCAATGTATTACACAGGCCAAGGCGTGCCGCAGGATTACACAGAGGCCGCCAAATGGTACCGCAAGGCAGCGGAACAGGGCGTTGCAGAGGCACAGGCTTGGGCCAGACGTAGAAAATGGACGACAAATGATCTAGCAATTTTATGTGTGGGAAAAACGAAACAAGAAATTCGTGGAGCATTTGGAGAACCGGATAATACCCGATGGGCAACCATGCGGCGGCTGGATTTATCAAAATATGATCCTGAGTATCATGATCAAAGTAAAATGGCATTCAGATGGATTTATAAAAATATGGATATCAACAATCTGGATCTCGGGACAAAAGAAAGTGTTCTCTGTATCTGGTTTTTCTATAGAGAGGGATACATTGCTACCAGTATAAAGACTATGAATTCATCAACGTATAGGGATTTGCTGCATGTAGAATTTGAAAATGGTTATGGTTCCGGTCCCAGCATCTTCTGACTATTGATTTCCGTAAGGACGATGACTTCATGATCCTGGCCTTGATCAACAACAAGGGGGGGACGGGGAAGACCACGTCCGCCGTTTCGCTGGCCGCCGCGCTGGCCATGAAGGGAAACAAGGCGCTGCTGGTCGATCTGGACAGTTAGGCAAGCGCCAGCCTGTCCATGGGGATCGAGCGGGCGCGGGGGCAAGCCGGGGATGACACCGGACGAGTGGAGCGATCTTCTGTATTCGGAGGTGACCCACAAGGAACTTGCGAAAATGGGAGAGGAGTATCAAAAGAGCCTGAAGGACGAGAAGCAAAAGCAAGGGAAGAGACGTGCGGCACCCCCAAGAGCACCGAAAGGCACGGATTCGGCCAAGAAATTGGGCGGTGAGGGGAGGATACCGACCTCCAAGAGATCGCGCCCTAGAGTTTAGGGGTGGCTTATTGACGAGGGAGGGGAAGCAATCTCACCTCGCATTAGCTGCGGAGCTAATGAAAAGGGAGGGAACTAAATTGGATGCGCTGCAGAAACATTTTCATGATGAGGCTGCATCATTTAAAAAGGCGGGCTTCGCTTCAATTCAATGGTTGGCCTGTGGCGATGAGCGCACGTGTTCTACATGTAAGGCGATGGATAAAAAGGTATTACCGATAGAAGATATGCGCCTTGTTATTCAAAAACATCACTGCGAAAACAAAGAAGATGGATGCCGTTGCACGTTTGTACTCCCAGATGAAGAATCCAGCCCAATAGATAATGCACAATCTAAAGGTGATAAATCTGTTCCCGACTTAAACAAAGCCCCCGTGATGGATTTTATGTCTGCCATCGAAGAGGCGAAGAAAAAAGTGGCCGATCCAAAATGGTGGAGAGAACAAGGCTGTAAATGGGGCGATCATGCAATGGAAAGCTTCGGGAAGCTAATGGATCCAAAATATTCTTTATCGAATGAGGAAGCAAAGAGGATCATCATTGAATTCCCCGCTTTCCATTCCATAATAATGGAATCCAATATCGAAATTAACGATGAGACAGTGCCTAAGGTTATCCAATTGATAAGGGAACAGCTTGACCCGCAGAAATGGGCAAATCACGCTCCGGGGAGTCTCCGGGACGCTGGGCAAGAGGGTAAAACATGACTTATACGCCGAAGTACACTATAACAGACGCCACGGCGGTAGCATTGACCGCTATCGAGCGGGCGAGGGGCTTCCTGGAGGCCGCGAAGCTCTCCGAAGACTGGGTAGCCGGGATGCAGCGGCGGGCGCTTGTCCTGGAGGCCCATCATACTACCCATATAGAAGGGACGCACCTCACCCTGGAGCAGTCGGAGCGGATACTCGCCGGTAAATCCGTCCCGGAGGCAAACCCCGATGATGCCCGCGAGCTTCTGAACTATCGGGATGCCTTCGAGCTCGTGGCGGAATACCTCGGGAGTGGGGAGCCCGTCACCGAGGCGCTCATCCGGCAGGTACACAAGCGCCTTGTGATCGGCGTGCGCGGCGACTCGGGAGCTCCAGGGGAGTACCGGAGGGTGCAGAACTACGTCGTGAACAGCCGCACCAAAGAGGTTGTGTACACTCCTCCACCTCCCCAGGATGTGCCGCCCATGATGAAAGAGCTTATCGCGTGGCTCGGGGAGGCCAAGCAGATGAATCCCGTCCTTGAGGCCGGTGCCGCTCAGTTTCAGCTCGTCCATATCCACCCATTTGTGGACGGGAACGGCAGGAGTGCCCGGCTCCTCTCGACGCTCTGCCTTTACCGGAAAGGGTACGACTTCAAGCGCCTCTTTACCATCAGCGAATACTATGACCGGGACCGGGCGGCCTACTACCGGGCAATCCAGAGCGTCCGGGCCAGCGGCATGGACCTCACCAAGTGGCTGGAGTATTTCGCGGAGGGACTCGCCGTGCAGATGCGGGAGGTACAGGAGAAGGGGGAGCGCGTCATTCGGGCGGACGTGCTTGCCCGAAAGCACCGCCTCTCCGACCGGCAACGGGCCGCCCTCGGGCACGCCCTGGAGCACGGCTTACTTGCCTTACAAGACTACGCCGCACTATGCCCGAAGGCTAACCGCAGGACACTACAGAGAGACCTCAAGGCTATGGTGGACAAAGGCCTTCTCATTCAGGAGGGCTCAGGCCCGGCAGCGCATTACCGCATGGGGAAGGTTAAGAAGTGAAATCACGACATAATCACGACACGAATCACGACAGGATCGCGACATGGAAGATCACAGGCAATTAGCCGCGTACCGCCCTTGTGTTGAGCGGATCAATTCAAACTGGGCCGCTTTCTCTGGCAAGAGGAAGGAACGGCTGCAGCAGCACGCTCTGATCGGCCCTGTCACGGAGAAGGCGACCGAGAACCTGAGCAGCTCGGCAGAACGGGGGAGGTGATAGGAACCGAAGGAATATAAGAATATCGTAGATTGGAATTAACACGCCATGAACACATCAGGGAGGAATGCATGACACTCACCGTATCAACGAGCGAAAAAGAGACCGGCATCGTGACGATATCCCCGGTCGGCGTCATTGACGCGAGCACGTACGCCGTTCTCGAGACGCAGGTGGATTCGGTGCTCCGCACGCCGCCGAGGGCCCTCATATTCGACATGGCGGGCGTCACCTACATCAGCAGCGCCGGTGTGCGCGTAGTCCTCAAAGCCAAGAAATACCTCGCGCGGGACAAGGGGAAGGTGATGATGGTGAACCTTCAGCCGAGAGTAAAAAGAGTGTTCGATATCATCAATGCGCTCCCTCCCCAGCAGCTATTCGCGAGCATCGAAGAGCTGGATGCCTACCTTGACCGGATGCAGAAAGGCATCTAGGGGGGAGGAGGGCTCCCGCTCCGTTCCAACTATGTGATCCCCATGCTACGTAATAGAGGCATCGCATTCAAACTCAGCCTGTTCATCCTTGCCAGCTGTACGATTATTTTTGCCATTATCTTCAGCTACAACTATCTACTCTCTCGCCGGATCATACAAAGGAAAATCGAAGAGAACGCAGGGAATCTCACCCTCCGCACCGTGAACAAAATTGAGTCGGTGCTCAACGCGGTGGAGAAGGTCCCGGAAAACGTCGCCTATGCGCTCGAGGAGTCGTCCTATACCAAAGAAGGGATACTGAACCTGCTTCGCACGGTGGTGGAGAACAACCCCGAGATCTATGGCTCGACGATATCGTATGAACCATATCTCTTCGATAAGAACGTGCGCCTCTTCGGTCCGTACTACTACAAACCCGGGGGGAAGCTGAGCTTCACCTACCTGCATGAGGGATACAACTATGTCGTCTGGGACTGGTATACGGTTCCCAAAAAGCTCGGCCGACCGGTGTGGACCGAGCCCTACTTCGACAAGGGCGGCGGTAATATCATCATGTCCACGTACAGCGTCCCCTTTTACCGGAACATCGGCGGCGCGAGGACATTCGCCGGCGTGGTGACCGCCGATGTCTACCTCTCCCGGCTCCAGGACATCGTCTCCTCGGTGAAGATAGGGCAGACCGGCTACGCCTTCCTGATATCCAAGGGCGGGACGATCGTGACCCATCCCCGGAGAGAGCTGATCATGAAGGCGAAGCTGTCCCACCTCGCCGAGTCCCGGCACGACCCGCAGTTGAGCCGGCTCGCCGCCGAGATGGCCCAGGGGAAGAGCGGGTTTGAACCGTCAACCAGCATCATCACGGGAAAAAAATGCTGGATACGGTACGAGCCGATACCGTCCACGGGATGGTCGCTGGGGGTGGTCTTCCCCCAGGATGAGCTGATGGCCGACGTCACCAATCTGAGCAGGACAGTATTCATTCTCGGTCTGGCGGGGATCGCGGTGCTACTGGCGGTCATCGTCGCCATCTCGGGCTCCATCACCCGTCCTCTGAGAGCGCTGGCGGGCGCGACGAAGGATATCGCGCGGGGCACGCTGGATTTCACGCTTCCCTCCATGCCCTCCGGGGATGAGGTGGGGAGGCTCGCCGCGTCATTCATCTACATGAGGGATTCGCTGAAGAGGTACATACGCGAATTGACGGAGGCGACCGCCGCGAGGGAGCGGATGGAGAGCGAACTCAAGATCGCCCGCGATATCCAGATGGGGATGGTGCCCAAGGAGATCCCGCCGTTCCCGGGGAGGAACGAGCTGGACATCCGCGCCGTGCTGGAGCCGGCGCGCGAGGTGGGGGGAGATCTGTATGATTTCTTCTTTATCGATGCCGATCACCTCTGCTTCGTCATCGGGGACGTGTCGGGCAAGGGAGTCCCGGCGGCGCTGTTCATGGCGAGAACCATCACGCTGATCAAGGCCACGGCACGGGAGGTGATGAGCCCGGAAGAGATTTTGAGCAGGGTGAACAAAGAACTCGCGCACAACAATGATTCCTGCATGTTTGTCACGGTGTTCTGCGGCATCCTGAACGTCACGAACGGCGAACTCCGCTATGTCAACGCCGGCCACAACCCTCCGCTCATCGTGCGCGCGGGAGAGGGGGCTGAGTTTCTGAAGGGGGGGGAGAGCACCGTGCTGGGAGTCGAGGAGGATACGGAGTATGCAAAGGAGACGATCTTCCTGCGCCCCGGCGACACGCTCTACCTCTATACCGATGGCGTCACGGAGGCATTTGATGGCACGGGGCAGATGTTTTCCGAAGAGCGGCTGCACGACGAGGTGTCAGCCCACAGGAAGGAGTCAGTTGCCGAGCTGGCGGGGAACACGATGCGCATGGTCAAAGCTCATGCCAGAGGAGTACCCCAATCGGATGATATCACCATTGTGGTCCTCAGATACCTGGACGCCGTGGTGGTGGCGGCGAGTGGAGAGAATAAAACCATTGTCGTCAAAAATCGACTCGACGACATCCTGACGCTCGCGCGGGAGATTGCCGCATTCGGCGAGAGGCACCGCCTGTCCGATGATGTGCTCCACGATGTGCGCCTCGCGCTGGAGGAGGTCGTGGTGAATATCATCCACTATGCCTACGAGGATGCGCGCGAGCACGAGATCACCGTCCGCATGCTCATGGAAGAGGGAAATCTCGTTCTGGAGGTCAGGGACGACGGGAGACCGTTTAATCCCCTGGACGTCCCGCCCCCCAATCTCGATGAGACGGCTGAAGAACGGCAGGTGGGAGGCCTGGGCATTTTTCTCTCGCGCAGGCTGATGGACTCTGTGCAGTACAGGAGGGAAGGGGCGGAGAATATCCTGACCATGAGAAAGAAGCTGTAGACCCTGTTCCCAACCTGCGTGCATCTCACCACCCCGGTCATCAACTCAGGGACCTGTGAGGCCCCGGCATGGAGTCGCCGGCGGGTAGCGTTCTCGGCCATGGCACGTCCACGGGAATTATTCCCTTCCAGAGAACCTGCCGAAGCGGAGCGCGAGCGTGGGCATGACGAGGAGGTTGAGGGCTGTGGAGGTTATGAGACCTCCCAGAATCACGATCGCCATGGGCCCCTCGATCTCGTGCCCCGGCGCCCCGCTGTTGAGTGCGATAGGCAATATACCCATACCGGTAACCAATGCGGTCATGAGAATGGGGGTGAGCCGCTCAGAGGCGCCGCGGAGGGCCGCTTCCAGTCCCCAGTTCATCCCTTCGATAGAGACCAGGTGCTCGTAGTGCGAGATCATCATGATCGAGTTGCGCAGGGTGATTCCGAAGAGGCTCACAAAACCGACCAGCGAACCGATTGACAGGCCGTTTCCGGACAGCAGAAGCGCACACACTCCTCCCACTAACGAAAAGGGCAGATTCGCGAGGATGAGGGCGAGGTTGCGGTAGTTGGCGAACATGATGGAGAGCAGCAGGATAATCCCAAGGCCCACCAGCAGCGAATGCATTATCAGGTCGCGCCTCGAAGCCGCCTCCGCCTCCGCCGTACCCGTGAATTCGAGGTAAGTCCCTGCGGGCATGTGAACGGTTGCGGCGATCTTCTGTTTCGCCTCATCAACGAAGGAATGGACATCTCTCCCGGAGACGTTGCAGGTCACGGCCTGCACGCGCCGGGCGGCATCATGCTGGATCGCATAGCGCCCGGACGTCTCCCGGATGTCGGCAAGCCGGCTCAGGCGGACAAAGCTGCCGGTCGGGCTGTGGAGAGGCAGGTTACCCACCTCGGCGATGTTGTTCCTATCACGAGGGTCAAGGATTACCGTGACGTCGAATACCCGGTTCCCGGCGTATACCTGGCCGACGGTCGCCCCCTGGTAAGCGGTCTGGATGACGTCCAGGACCTCAACGGGGTCGAACCCCCATTGTGCGAGGTCCTCGGATCGGAGCCGGATGAAGAGCTGCGGAGTTCCGGGCGGCGACTGCGCCTGGACATCCTCAGCCCCCCGGATGGCGCCCAATTCTTTCACCACTTCCTTTGCCTTCACGTCCAGCACCGAAAAATCATCCCCGAAGATATTGACCACCACCGCTGCCGTATATCCCGAAAGGGTCTCCTCAATGCGCTCGGTGAGGAACGTGTTCACCACGAAGTTCACCCCGACAAATTCCGAGAGCGCCTTTCGTATTTCGTCCTGGGCGGATTCTGCCTGTTCACCGCTGAGCGGTTTCATGTCCACCTCGAGCTCGCTCGAGTGCGTCCCGAAAATATCGTCCGCCTCCGCTCTTCCCACGCGCTGGGCAACCGTCGCCACATAAGGGGTTTTCAAGAGAGCGAGGGTCGCCTGCCGGCCTATGTGAAGCGACTGTTCGATCGAAGTTCCCGGGGCGGCAGTCATGTGGACCAGGAAATGTCCCTCGCGGAGCTCGGGCAGGAATTCCCCCCCGAGCAAAAACAGCCCCGCGGCGCCTATGATCGAACCGATCCCCACCGCGCCGATGACCGCACGGGGCGAGCGCTCGACCCGGAGAAGCAGTGCGCGGTACCTCTGCTTCGACCAGCGCACCATCAAAGGCTCTTTTTTCTCCAGCTCGTGGCTTCCCAGCAACAGGAAACACATGACAGGGGTTACGGTGAGGGCGACGATCAGGGAGGAGAGTATGGCGAAGATATATGCGATACCGAGCGGGGAAAACAGCCGTCCCGCCAGGCCGGACATGGTGAGCACGGGGACGAATACCAGCGCCACCGCGAATGTCGCGTACACGACCGCCCCTTGCATCTCAAGGGACGCGTCATATATCACCTGAAAGACAGGCCGCGGGGTGGCCAGATAACGGTTCTCCCGGAGCCTCCTCAACGTGTTCTCCAGGTTGATGACGGCATCGTCCACCACCACGCCGATGGAGATTGCCAGCCCTCCCAGCGTCATGATATTGAGGCTGAAGCCGAAGTATTCAAGCACCGTCACCGCGGTCAAGAGCGACAAGGGGATGGCGACGACGGAGATAGATGCGGTGCGAAAGTTGGCCAGGAAGAGAAACAGTATCGCAATAACGAGGGCCGCGCCGATGAGGATCGAGATCTTCAACCGGTGCATCGCCGTCTCGATGAAATTCGCGGCGCGGAAGAGCTTCGGATAAATGGCGACGTCTTGCGCGCGGAGCATTGGGAGGAGCTCTTCCAACGAACGCTCAACCCCTTTTGTGACGTCGAGGGTGTTTGCGCCGTACTGTACCCACAGATTGAGGATCACCCCTTCCTTCCCCATAATGGAAGCCGCGCTGATGGGCGGGGCCGGGGCTTCTGTGACGCGGGCGACATCCCCTACGGTGAGGTTCATCACCGTTCCGGAATCTCTCCCTGCCACCAGGGCGCTCCTGGCGAGCTGTTCGGCGTTGAGCGACTGCCCCTCGGTTTGAATGATGATATGCTGGTTCGGGGTATCGATGAAACCAGCCCCCCTGACGCCTGTGGCTTTGCGTGCCGCCGACAGCAGGTCGTCCATACCCAGGTTGTACAGCTTCAGTCGGTCGATGCGCGGCTGGATCTGGAACTCTTTTATATCGCCGCCGAACACCGCGACCTTGGCAACGCCGGAGACTGCCAGGAGGCGTTGTTTGACCGTCCAGTCGGCCAGCGTCCTGAGATCCATCAGCGAGCGCGTATTCGAGGTCAACCCGATCGTGAGCAAATCTCCCGTGGACGAAGTGAGGGGAACCATTGCCGGGGCAGGGAACCCCTCGGGCAATTTTCCCACCAGGGTCGTCAAACGCTCGGCGATCACCTGTCGGTTCAGGTAAATGTTACTGCGAGGGGAAAAGTACATCGTGATCACCGAGAGCCCCTGAATCGAGTCCGATCTGAGTGACTCGAGCCCCGGCACGCCGTTGAGGGCGTTTTCAATCGGCTGGGTCACCAGGGCCTCCACCTGTTCGGGGGCGAGTCCCGGGGCCATCGTCTGGACGGAGATCTGCGGCGTCGCGAATTCCGGGAAGACGTCGTACTTTGCTGTCGACAAAATATAGGCGCAATAACCGAGCCAGGCGCATGCCAGCGCGATGATCACTCCCCGGAAACGGAGTGAAAATCGGACAACAGCGCCTAAAATCCCGCCCTGTGTGGCATTCATCTATTCGGCGACCTCGATAATTGTGTACTGGGAGAGGAACTCTTCCGATAAAAGCAATTGTGCGCCCTGCACCACGATGGAATCACCCGGCGCGGATTCGCCCGCGAGAAACCATCCGCCCGGCGAGGGCATTCCCGTGGAAATCTCACGGCGGATAAAATGAGTCTGATCTTTTTGGACGTATATCCATGCCTTCCCCTCCCACCAGACAACTGCCGATTCGGGGATCAGCGCACCCTGATTTTCCGGGCCGGCCGGGAGATGCACGGTTATTGTCATGCCGGGGATGAGGCAACCGGGCGCCGCCGGGGAGAAATAAAAGAAATTCCTCGTGCCGGAAATGGGGTCAATGAGCGGGACGGAGGAGATAAGCTCTATCGGTACCGATATATCGCTCGCTGCGTTAACCCGGGCTGGCGTGAGCGGCGCTGACGAACGCTGGTCGGCAGGCGCTGCAATCTCGATGATCAAATCCTTTCCTTCGGCAACCCGGTCAAGTTCTTCATGGTGATCACGTATCCAGCTCACCACGCCATTGCCCCACTGCGTACGGGCCTCAAGATCGAGGGCCTGGAGACGCGCCCTGGCGGCGCGCAGATTCTCCTCCTCCCCGCTCACTGTATTTTCTGCTCTGCGAAGATCTTTTCGAGCGGCGCCCTCTTCCCCCTGGTGCGGGCTTTTCATTCGTTCTAAGGTTTGTCGCGAAGAGGCAAGGGACAGGCGGGCCTTTTCCAACACGAGTGAGGACTTTGCATAGCGGTCCCGTAACTCGCGCAGCGGCTGGGGGTCCCTGACAATCCCATAGAGACTGCGGTCATTCCGGTACGCGGTAGGAGCTGGTGTTCCCGCGATGATCCCGCTGTTAGTTCTCGCATCTGTATCAATGGTGATGAGAGCGGCGCCATTTTTAACTGATACCCTTTTGGCTCTTTTCTCGCCCTCATCAGATGCTTCTTCGGATGCGTGTCCCGGCTTGTGGCCGGCCCTGCTCCACATCAGAAGCGCGACGATGCATGCCGCTGCGGCATATGATGCAATTTTTTTCCGGCGCTTCGAGAGTTCCATAACCCGCCTTCTTTTCCTCCTGATCGCGCTGTTCATCGTGGAACAAGATAGACACCGAGTTGCGAGAAACGAGAAACTAGAAACGCGTGATTGTTTTCACGTCTGCGTTCATCCTGTTTCATTTTTTACTGAACTGTATCTTTCGTGGATTTAACTCTGGCACAGGCGGAGGTGGGCCCGGCGTGCAAAATGACAGGCCGGTTGCCGCCTCAAGCTGCGCAACCGAACGCGGGAGCTTGCAGAAGGCGGCGATCCTCGAGAGCCTGGCCGAGTGTACCTGCTGGTGCGCAACAAAAATGGCAACACGTTGCACCTCTCCCGGTCGGGTCATCGCACAGATGAAGTTATATTGCTGCTCCTGCTGGCGCAGGATTCCACCAGCGATCTCCAGCTCCCGTCGTGCGTTCTCATATCCCGTACAGGCCTGTTCGATCTCCCCAATCGCCTGAGACTGCAGGGAGGTGAATCGTGCCGAGGCCTCTTCGAGCCTGGCACGGGCTTCGGAAACCGGGCCCTGGTTGCGGTCGAAGACGGGCAGCGGCACGGAGGCTGAAATACCCCATTTATCCAGACCCTGGTCCCATTCAAAACCGGGCCCGAGCTGGATATCCGGATATCTGGCGGCCAGTTCCGCTTTGAGCGCTGATTGGCTCGCGCTGTATTCCGCGAGTGACGCCAGGACATCCGGCCGGCTGCGGAGGGACTGGTATTGAAGAGTGCGGCGATTCAGGTGGAGCTCGATATCTTCCGGAAGATCGAAAGAGATGGTGATGCCTTCGAGCGCGGTGTGGGATACACCGACAGCGTTCGCGAGTTGGACACGGGCATCGGCCCGTTGCTTTTGCCCCTGCGCGAGCGCGAGACGTGCTTCGCTGAGTAAGAGGCGCGCCCTTGTCACCTCGAGGGGAGAGAGCTCTCCCTCGCGAAGCCGTTGTTGGAGAAGCCTGTCGTTCTCTTCATAAAATGCGACATTCTGTTTCAGCAGCGCTTCTGTGTGCATTGCCTCATAGAGATTGATCATATTCACGCAGACGCGCGTCTGCACATCACTCGCGGTGTGCCGGATGTTCAGGCGCGCGGCTTCGGAGAGGCACTCGGCTTGCGCGATACGGTTGCGGCGCTTGCCGATGGCCTCAATGGGGAAAAACAAGGTAGATTCCGAGACCGAAACAGGTGTATCAGGTTCCGGGTTCGAGACATACTGATAGCGGGTATCCGCGGTGGGGTTCGGTCGTCTGGATGCCGTCGTCACTCCCCCCTTGGCTTGAGCCCATCGGGCGCGTGCGATATCGAGATCGGGATGGTAATAATACGCGACCAGGGTGAGGGTTGTCAGATCCCAACTCTCCGGGGGCCATGGGGAGATTTGACGGTGCAGGCTCGCCTCGATGAATTCTCCGAGACGGGGATTATCCAGCGTGCGGGTTTCAAAGTCCGCATACATCAAAGAGGAGGGAGTGGGACCTTGCTCGATCATTGAGCAGCCGGTGACCAGTGTAAGGACAAATAAAAGCAAAATCTTTCTCATAGAGCGGAGTATCCGGGATGCCTGAATGACATTATCGGTTGAATATGAGCAACCTGTCCCCTTCTTGGCCCAGGAATCTTATGGGCGTTCTGACCTTTTCCCTGACTCCTTCGATATCATCCTCGTCAATTAATGTGAAGAGGCGGCCCTCTGAATCCCAGAGCCTGTAAAAGTCTGAATAGCCGAGGAACCACGAGGATTGATCACCCTGCATGCTCCCAAACTCAAGGTCACCCCCCACATCAACGCAGATAACCCGTCTCTCCGTATAAAAAGGCAAATCCTGCGCATAGAAGCCGTAGGTGCATACCTTGTCCTCCGGCCGCGCTCTTTCCTTCACGATCAGCGCGAGCTCTTTAACGGATCTTTCGCGGATCATTGCATGGAGGATATGGTTCGGGCCGACCACTCCCTCCATGTGCGTCATCAGGCACAGGCCGAGCAAAAGGCACACCATACTAGAATTTCTAATAGAGGAAGTTACAAATAAGGCCTCCACGAGGAGCAGGAGCGCGTATACCGCGCCGCCGACAGCGCTGAGGTACCGCGTATGCCCGAGGAGGGGATACGAGAAGACCGCGGCGGCGCCGCTCAGGAGAATAACTTGAAGAAAGCGCGCTTCCTTCTTGAATGATCGACAGCCCTCATCCATGAGGGCGGACAGGGTTTTCCCCGTGAGGATCGCCATCGCCGGGAAGGCGGGGAGGATATAGGTGACCAGCTTTGAGGCTGAGAGTGAATAAAATAGAATGATGGCGCCGGCCCACACCGCGAGGAACAGATCGGAGTCATGCTCCGTATTTTGAGTTTTACGGATTACCCTGGAGGCGGCTGCGGGGAAGAAACACGACCATGGGAACATGCAACCGAACAGGACAGGGATAAAAAACCAGAAAGGTTCGTAACGATTGTGGGAGGTGGTGAGGAAACGCACCAGATGCTCTCGAACAAAGAAGAACCGCACAAACTCTGGATTCCTGACGGAGACCAGGATAAACCAGGGTGCGCATATCAATAAGAAGAGCGCCGTGCCGGTGGCGAGCCGCAGCTCCTTTAACAGTTTCCACCGCCGTGAGAAGAATAGATAAATAATAAATATACCGGCGGGCAGCACGACCCCGATGGGCCCTTTCGCCAATACCGCGAGAGCCATGCATGCGTAGGAGAGGTGGTAGTAAAAAATTGCGCGCGGCTCGCCCTCGCGCGACGCCAGGAGCAAGAAGCCGAGGCCCGAGGTCATGAGGCAGGTGAGGGTCATATCAATAATATTGAGTCTCCCCTGGACGAGATAACCAACGGAGGTTCCCAGGATCAGTGCGCTCAGCAGCCCGGCCCTCCGGCCGTAGAGCTTCCGCGCTATGAACCAGGTGAGAAGAATTCCCGCAAGGCCGGCGAGCGAGCTGAAAAAACGAACCGCGAATTCGGTGTGTCCGAACACATGCAACGACAGAACGTTCAGCCAGTAGTACAGGGGGGGTTTGTCAAAATATTTTACATAGTTAAGGTGGGGAGTGACAAAATCACTGAGCTCGATCATTTCCCTTGGGATCTCGGCGTATCTGGCCTCATCGGGCTCTACGAGCGGATTTTGCCCAAGGCCGTAAAAAAAGGAAAATCCGAATAACAGCAGGAGGATCAGGATATCCACACTGCGCGGCATCTCCCTCGCGCGAAGGAAGGAATAAGCGATATTCAGGGGAGTTCTGATCACATTCGCTATCGACATACCCTTGCCTCATGATCTGGCGGATGCTTCGACGATGGGGATGATACTACACAAACATTACCACGAAATGACGGGAAAATTATCTTTTGGTAATGTGCGAACAACGATCAGCTTACTGGGGATACACGCGCGATGGTTATGGTGAAAGAACTCCCGGTGCCGTGGCTGCTCGTTGCGGTGATTTCTCCGCCATGTGCCCGTACGATCGCCTGGGCGAGGCTGAGCCCAAGCCCATTCCCCGGCGTGGAGCGGCTTTTGTCTCCACGGTAGAAGCGCTCGAAGACATGGGGCAGGTCCCGTTGATTTATTCCGATGCCCGAGTCGGCGACAGAGATGTGCACATTCGTGCGATTAGCTTTGGCGGAAATTGCCAATCGCCCCCCCTCGGGGGTATATTTTATGGCATTGTCTACCAGGTGTGCTAATGCCCGTTGGAGACGTGATAAATCACCCAGGGTGAAAAGCGTTTCCGGTGGGACATCAATGTCAAAAAGGATACCCTTATCTTCCGCAAGGGGGCGGAATAATTCATGAGCGGTCTTGACAAGGGTGGTCAAATCGACGAGGGTTTTCGGTAATGTGGCAGATCCCGATTCAGTTTCTGCAATTTCCAGTGTGGTATTGATCATTCCCATGAGACGGTCGCATTCTTCAATAATTATTCCCGTCATTTCCTGATATGCATCAATGTGCGGTGGGGCGGTCAATGTCGTCTCAGCGATGCCGCGAATCCGCGTGAGCGGGCTGCGGATATCGTGCGCGATGCCGTTGGTCACTTCTTGTAGCTCTGTGACAAGCGACTGAATCCGCTCCAACATGTTGTTAAACGCCGTGGCAAGATCGGCAATCTCCCTGCCTTCGTCGCCGAGTGCGACGCGCAGGGCAAAATCCCCTTTCCCAATGCGCGTCGCGAACCGTGTAACGCGTTCAACGCCGCGCATGGCCTTCTTGGCCATATACAATCCCACGACGCCACCGAGGAGCAGCATCGCGGAGATGCCGGTCTCGAAGATTATTCGATAATGCGCAATCAGTTCATCATCGTCCTTGCGCGTATAACCAATTTGGATGACGGTGCCGCGAGCCGCTTTCTTGTATATGACTCTGGTGTCGTGAGGGTGGCCGGGCAGAGAGATGGTTTTGAACAGCGCGGTATCCGAACGCAGGTTCGCCCATTCGGGGGGCATGGGATCGAGCCCCGTCCATCCGCTCAGATCAGAGGAAATGCATTCCGCGGACCGGGGGGAGAGAAGCCTGAAGAACACCCTCTTCGTGCCCTCCGACTCCGCTTCCCTGCGGAATTCATCCCCCAATGCCGCAGCCCCTTGGGTCTGATAGATGATTTCGAATTCTCTTGCTTCATTGAGGAGGGACTCATCCATCCGCTGGCTGAGATTTGTTTTCAGCATGGCATAAATGATGGTGAAGGCGGTGAGTGATAATACGGCGAAGAGAGCCGTATACCATAGCGTGAGACGAGAGGAAACACTAGAGAGCATGATGCGCTTTCTCCTCGATCACATAACCGACACCGCGAATGGTATGGATGAGCGTGGGCTCGAACGATCGGTCGATCTTATCTCGGAGGCGGCAGATTCGCGCCTCAATGATGTTCGTGTGGGGGTCGAACTGATAATCCCACACGTGCTCCATGATCATTGTTTTTGAAACGACCCGTCCTGTATTGCGCATGAGATACTCAAGCAGCGCGAATTCCCGTGGCTGAAGCTCGATTTCTTTCTCCGAGCGGAAGACTTTCCGCTTGAGGAGATCGATCGTCAGGTTGCCCACCGTGAGGCTCGTTGGTTCGGCGACGGACGTGGCCCTGCGAATGAGGGATTGAATACGCGCCAGCAACTCGGAGAATGCAAAAGGCTTGACGAGATAGTCATCCCCTCCGGCGTGGAGGCCTGTGATACGATCATCGACAGAACTTTTTGCACTGAGGACGATGACGGGAGTCTTGTTCTTTCTTTTTCGCAGTTCATTCACCAATGCCAGCCCGTCCATTTTGGGGAGCATGATATCGACCACGGCGGCATCATAGGATTGTGTGAGCGCCTGATGCAGGCCCGATTCGCCATCAGTGGCGTGATTCACAATAAAGCAGGCCTGTTTCAGACCCTTGATTATGAAAGATGCCGTCCGCGTATCATCCTCAACGAGGAGAATTCTCATGCGCATCCTCAACTGTGTGGCTATACGTTGGCAGGTTTTGTTCTAGGATAGCACAATGCGGCACGCCTGTCGATTTATCGCATGCCCGGGAGTGCGGAGGAATGGAGCAGATCGTTATGAGCGACAGAAATGGTTCCATGTTGACTCCGACCTTCAATTTTCGTTCCTGCTTTTGATAGAATGTCGGTAATTTACAAGACGCGAACCCTGAAACATGTTCGGCGAGCAATGAGAGTTGGCCGCGGGAACAACGGTACGATAGGCGGTTATAGATAGTGGATCGGCACGGAGGAACGCAAATGCGCAAGACGGTGCAAATTCTCGCGGGGCTCGCCGCTGGCGTCCTCTGCGGGCTGTTTTTTGGAGACATGTGCCGGGTCCTCGAGCCCGTCGGGACCGCCTTTATCAAGCTCATGCAGATGGCGGTGATCCCCTACGTGGTGGTGTCGCTGATCGGCAGCATCGGCGATCTGAACAAGTCGGAAGCCAAAAAGGTCGCGCGGAAGGGCGGGTTGCTCCTGGTATCCCTCTGGATTCTGGGAATCGTCATTTTCTTTTCCATGCAGTTCGCCTTCCCGCCGCGGATGAGCGCCTCATTCTACAGCGCAGGCGAGGTCACCCGTCCGGAGCCGGTCAACCTGGTTGACACCTTCATCCCCGCCAACCCGTTCAGGGCCCTCGCCGACGGGATACTGCCGGCGATCGTCCTCTTTTCAGTCTTCCTCGGCGTCGCGCTCATCGGGGCGAAAGAAAAAAAACCGCTCCTCGATATACTTGGCATCCTTACGGCGTCCCTGTCCCGCATCATGGGATTCATCATGGCGATCGTGCCGTACGGCGTCTTCGCCGTCACCGCCCACGCCGTGGGTACGCTCTCGTTTGAGACGCTCTACCTGCTCCAATTTTTCTGCGAGTCCTACCTCGTGCTCAATCTGGTTTTGATATTTGCCGTTCTCCCCCTGTTCCTCTCCCTCTTCACGGGCTTCCGCTACAGGGATATTATCTACGCATGCGGCGGCGCGCTGGTCCTCTCGTTCTCGGCGCAGAAGACGTTTATCGCCCTCCCCCTGATCGAACGGGGCGTGCGGGAGCTCTTTGCGAAAGATCAGGCCGGGGAGGCGAAGGCGGGCACCTATGCCGAGGTGCTGCTCCCCATCGCCTACAACTTCCCCACCTATGGCGACTTCGCGCCATTCCTGTTTGTCATTTTCGTGGGCTGGCTCTATGATGCACCGCTGAGCATCGCCCGACAGCTCCACTGCGCCCTCGCCGGCGTTTTCAGTTTCTTCGGGTCCTCAAAAGCGGCCGTCCCTTTCTTGCTGACGCTCGCGCGCCTGCCGGAGGACGCGTATGAGCTGTACATCAGTTCCTCCGCGCTCAACAGCCATTTCGGCGCCGCGCTTTCGTGCATGTTCCTCTTCTCATTCACCGCAGCCTGCGTCGCCCTTCTTTCGGGCGCCTTCAGGGTGCGGCTGCGGAGGGTTGTATCCACCGCCGCTGTCCTCATCGTCGTGCTCGCAACAGCCATCGCGGGCCTTCGACTCGGCTTCTCGCACCTGTTGAGGGGCGCCTACCGCGGCGATGAGGCCGTGGCGGGGAAGGAAATGCCCACGCTGGCAGACGGTACGAGGATCTCCGATACGGTATCAGCGAAGGTGTATCGCACCATCGAGGAGTTCAGATCGCAGCATCCGCATGGGGATGATGACTCTCATGACGTCCTCGAACGCATCAAGGATCGCGGCGCGCTGCGCGTCGGCTACAACGAGGACGCCCTCCCCTTTGCCTTCTTCAACAAGAAGAGGGAGCTCGTCGGCTACGACGCGCAGATGGCATATGAGCTGGCATCTTTCATGGGCGTCCAGCGGGTGGAGTTCATCCCCATCATCTATGGGGAACTTGACGAAGCCCTCAACAGCGGACGATGCGATATCATCATGGCCGGTGCCGTCATCACTCCGGAGCGGCTCAAGAAGATGAAATTTTCTTCGTCCCACATGACGTCGCACCTCGCATTTGTGGTTCCTGATTATCGGAAGGATGAATTTTCTTCGCTGGAAGATGTCCGCGAGAGGAATGATGTGACAATTGCGGTGATGAAGGGGACAGCCAGCGAGGAGATTCTGCCTCACCTGTTCCCGCGGGCGCGCGTCGTCCGGCTTGATGCCGACAGGGATTTTTTCTCAGGCAAGAAAGGGGACGCGCTCCTCACGACAGAGGAGGAGGGAGCGCCCTGGACACTCCTGTACCCGTTCTATCGCGTCGCCGCGTTCGGACCGCACGAGGGCGCAAAGTATCTGCACGCATACCCGGTCGCGATGGATAGCGATGAATCATTCCTGCGCTTCGTGAACGCCTTCCTTGACATGCAGCGGGCGCACGGAGCGCTCCAGCAGAAGTACGAATACTGGGTCCTGGGGAAGAACCCGTACAGGAAGCGCCAGCGCTGGTCGGTGATAAGGGATGTGCTGCACTGGGTGAAGTAGGTGATGAGCGGCAAAAAGGGAGATGTGCCCCCATCATCTGCATGGGAAGAGTTCCCAGAGACGTATGTAGCAAGATATTCTGTGACGCCCCTGTACGAGGCTAATTACTTTGCGGTAGCTTCTGTTCTCAGCGGTACCACTTCTCCATTTATGACAAAGTTCTCCCCCGTAAGTCTGCTTACGACATAAACAAGATCTTTGACGGCCATGTCCCCCATGTTAAGCGAAGCCATCAATTGTCTCTGATCAGTGTCGTAAAAAACCACAGCCTTCTCTTCACCGCGGACCGGCTGAATAGAGCACATTGTGGTGATTGTTATTGCGGCAGCGATGAGCACGGTGCTTTTCATGAGACAACCTCTTTTCGCAACTTCCGCAATATTGCCCGCCATGTTGTCTAAGCGGGGGGCATGTTGTATTTCCCATAGCAGATATACGCGGCAAAAATCTTTTTGTTTGCTGAAAACTGCAATAAAAGCTGTTCTGGCATCGTGGTCTCTAGACGCTTTATGTAATATACAGCCGATCAACTGGTTATGATGCAAATTTGCACCTTGCAAGATATACGCCATAACTCTTTCTTTTGAAGCTGGTTGCATAAAGCGTCTACAATATCTATAGACGTTTTACGTAACTGCCTGCTGGTGAACGAATTGCAGTGCAAATCGATCACACCGTAAAAATGCAGGAATAAATTTCTCCTCTGCTTCGTCTAATGATATGGAGAGTGTAAAATGCCCTCATATGCCAGGAGATATCAATTGGAGAGGTCGCTGATTTACCACGCGTTCAACAGGAGCAATATGCGCGTTCCCATTTTCCACACGGATGATGATTACCTCCATTTTATGAAGCTATTGAAAAAATATAGCGAGAGGTTCTTTTTAAAAATATACCACTGGGTAATTCTCTCAAACCATTTTCACATTTTATTTCAACTTAAGGATGCGCTGATGGTTCCAAAAGTTATGGCGGGGCTGGATCGCTCGTACACGCACTATCACCACAGAAATTATGGAAGCTCCGGCTTCCTCTGGCAGGGCAGGTTCAAACTTCAGGCGGTGCAGAAAGAACGTTACTTGATTGCATGTGGCAGGTACATCGAGAGGAATCCGGTGCGCGCGGGATGCGTTCAAAATGCGTGGGAATATCCATACAGCAGCGCGCGCTTTTACTGCATGGGGCTATCGGACAACATCACAAGCGAGGATCCCGCATATGAGGGATCCGGACTCGACCGTGCTCAGAGATCGCAGGGTTATCGCAATTTTCTGCAAGACGATGATGCAGCTGAGGAATCGCTGTTTCGCAATAATGAAGCACCTCTGGGTGATGAATGGTTTGTGGCACGCTTGCAGAAAATAGCCGGCCGCTATTATCCTCAGCGAAAAGGAAGATTGCGGAGGGAAGATTGTCGCATGGCGAGATGATCGCATGGTGATACAGTTGAAGAGCGTTATGGAATGAGAGGTGATACCATGACACTGCAACTGGTTTTGCAATATGTCTAGTCTGCTTCAACCCTGGTGGCGGTGAGCTCGCGTGGGCCTGTCCATGTCCCCTCGCAATCTATGCGAGATCCGGGCGTCAGCCCTTCGAGCGTGATCGGCCTGTCGTGCGTATCTTCAACAAGCGCAGTTGCGGGAACCTTGACCGTGACGCCGCTGACCGTCAGCGTCCGCGCGGCGTTGTCGCGAGATGCCAGCCGTCCTTCGATCTGATCGACGACGGCGTGTTCCTGGTCGATCTCCCTCGCGGTCATTTCTCCGGCGCCGGTGAGGGTGCCGTCGACATCCACGCTGTCTCCCACCTTGAGGTCCGCGAGCGTGCATTTCATGTCGGCCAGGTTTTCGATCACCGCTCTTTTCGCGATGACCTTCACTCCGGAGACTTCAATCGTGCCGCCCGTGGCATCGATCGCGGTTATCTTCCCCTGGATACCGTCGTCCGCGTATGCCAGTGAAATCAACACCAGCACGAGGACGCAACACGCACATCCTTTCATGGTGCCCCTCCTTTTGTTGTTGTAAATTCGCTTATGATTATAGCACGCCCATCGCTGCGTCGATGGAATCTTTTTAGATGTGGCGCACTCTCCGCTCGGCAGAGGACGGGATTGATAGCGACATGATAGAATAACGGGCGCCGGGATGGTTATTTGAATAGCAGCTAGACGGGATCCAGGAGAAGTGCACGTGACGCACCGGTTGCCGGCTGTTGATATCGCAGTGTTGACCATCTACATGGTGGGCGTGGTCGCCTACGGCTGCTACTTTGTGCGGCGGAGCCGCGCCACGGACGCGTTCATGAGGGCGGGAGGAACGCTCCCCGGCTGGATCGTCGGCCTCTCCATCTTCGGCACCTATGTCAGCAGCATCAGTTTTTTGGCGCTGCCCGGAAAAGCGTTCTCCGGCAACTGGAACGCGTTCGCATTCAGCCTGGCCCTTCCGCTCGCGGCATGGGTCAGCGCCCGCTATTTCGTCCCGTTCTATCGAAACCGCGGCCACATCTCCGCGTACTACCACCTCGAAAACAGGTTCGGCCTCTGGGCCCGCAGCTACGCCGTGTTCTGTTACCTGCTGACACAGATGGCGCGGGTGGGATCGATCATGTACCTGCTCGCGCTTCCCCTGAACGTGCTGCTCGGCTGGGAGATGCGGCTGATCATCCTTCTGACGGGAGGGCTCGTCACGCTCTACACGCTGCTGGGCGGCATCGAGGGGGTGATCTACACGGACGCGGTGCAGAGCATCGTGCTGATCGCGGGGGCGCTGGCGTGCGTGGTGCTGATCCCGCTCACCATGCCGGAGGGACCGTCACAGCTATTTCGCATCGCGATCCAGCATTACAAGTTCAGTCTCGGCAGCTTCGGGCCGAGCCTTGTCGAGTCCACCTTCTGGGTCGTGCTGCTCTACGGCATCTTCATGAACCTCCAGAATTTTGCGATCGACCAGAGCTACGTCCAGCGCTATCTGACGGCGAAATCAGAGCGCGAGGCGAAGAAGTCGGTCTGGCTCAGCGCGCTGCTCTATATTCCTGTGTCCGCATTCTTCTTTTTCATCGGCACGGCGCTCTTCGCCTACTACACCGCGCAGCCGGCGTTACTACCGGCGGCAATCCAGGCTGAGGCAGCCTCGGGCAAGGGGGACACGGTGTTCCCCTTTTTCATGGTGCACGCGCTGCCGCCCGGGATGGCGGGTCTCCTCATCGCCGCGGTCTTCGCAGCGGCGATGAGCACCATCAGCAGCAGCCTCAACTGCTCGGCCACGCTGACGCTCTGCGATGTGTACAGGCGCTTTATCAGGCCCGAGGCCGGGGAGCGGGAGTCGATGGGGGTCTTGTACGCGAGCACCTTCCTCTGGGGGCTCGTCGGGACGGGCGTCGCCCTCGCGATGATCCATATCAGGAGCGCCCTCGATACGTGGTGGACGCTCTCGGGCATCTTCGGGGGGGGCATACTGGGGCTGTTTCTCCTCGGCTATATCGGACGCGGGGTGAAGGGCGCCGCGGCGATGGCGGCGGTGGCCGTCGGCGTCCTCGCCATCACCTGGATGACGCTCTCTCCCCATGCCGCGCGCCTGCCGGGATCATTGCGCAATCCGCTGAACCAGTTTATGATCCCGGTAGTGGGGACCGTGACCATCATGTTGGTCGGGTTTCTGCTCACGGCAATACTGAGCCGCAGACGCGGAACACAAATTACTCCCTCCGGGACTCCTCCCCTCAACAAAGGTTCCCGGTCCGACTCCTGAGGCGGAATCGGGCGTCACGGCATGCATCAGCCTGAGGTCGCTTTTCACCGATACGACTCGCACCGGGGACCTCGGCACGCCGAGGCCGATCCCCATTTCAGCGCAGACGGGCGTGAACTCAGCGAACGGTTTGAGCAGCTTCACCACGTCGCTCGATATCATCAGCCCGTTCCAGCGGCAGCTTTCAAACTCGATACATTTGCTGATGACCAGCTTCGGCTTTGCAAATGCTCCCATGGATACCCCCCGGTCTGACTTTCCCCCCGCCGATTATGATTATACCATGCTCCCTGCCGGACTCTGGAGGGGTGACGGGGGATGAGACGGCGGCCCGCTCCTTTTCACTCAGGCTCGAGCCAGGCATCATCCTCTGAGGAGGAGGGCGCGTCCTCCTCGTCTGGCTCCTCCGCCTGCCTAGACATGCCGGGAGCCCGATTGGGAGTCGACGTCGGGGTCCGAAAGGGGAAGGTCTTGACCAACTCGTATTCCCGGGGCATCACGTTCTGATCGGAGCGGAGGAGCAGGACGTCATGGACGATGAACTCGGTGCTCTTCGGCGGACTGACGGGTGAGCTGAACACCCCCCGCAGCTTCTTCGGGTCGACTCGCGTGGTGTCCCAGGTGCCGACGCTCATGTGCCCTTTCCAGTCGTCGCCATAGTCGTAACGATCGGAGTCGTACGCCACACCCTCGGCGTCGAGCGTATCGCGTACGAAGTCGGCCAGCGCCGTCAGCTTCGTCGCCGCATCCTCCTTGAGGCGGTAGACGAAGTAGCCGTTGTGCCACACCTCGAACTTCGACTGCCGCACGCTGTCAGCCAGGTTGAACGGCGTTACCTTCTTGTTGCCCACCACCTTCCACATTGATCCGATGACGGCGTCCACGGTCGCCTTGTCCCTCTTGCCGATCTGCTGGAGGGTAATGTGGAGCTTCTCCGGGGGCTGGGGTGTGATGGAATGGAGGGCAGCCGTATACTTCTTTTTGATCTGTTCCCCGATGTACTCCTGACGGTGCGTGACGCTTTCGACGATCGCCGTGTTGTCCACCCTGATGGCGAGGAAGTAGAGGTAGTCAGGCGCCTGCGTGAGCTTTGGCGACAACCGTTCACCGCGCACGATGTTTCCCGCGCTGAATGAGAAGCATGCAAGGATGGCTGCGGCGAGGACGATGCAATATCTACCTGCACCCATAGAAGTTCTCATGACTATATCCTCCCCGGTGTGAGCTCACCGGTTTCTCGTCACAAGCAGATCTGCGCCTCTGGCGCGCCGCCAGTCCGCTACTCTATCATCACGGTCGCTCTGTCCTGCGTCCGTACGTGGGCCGGGATGGGAGGAGCATCGGCGGGGAGCACCGCGACCGTCGCCGCCCAGACACCCGTGGGGAGATTCTCGCTCACGGTGTAATCGAGGAGGGTCTGGCAGACGCGTTCTCCCGAATTCTTGATGCCGCGCACGTAGGGATGGATGCCGCGCACGATGGCGCCGTTTCTCAGCAGGCTCATCTGCTTTCCCCATGGCGCGGTCAACATAACGTAGACGTCGTATCGGGATTCGCCCGGAGGAACCGGATGCGCCGCTCCGTCGGCCTGGGAGGGCTGAGGGATGGTCACGCAGGCGGAGATGACGATGTGGTCTCCCGCCGAGGCGCCATCAGTCCCGAGATCAATCACGGTTGGTGAAATGGTGACGTAGTTCGCGGTCTCGGTGACCGCGTTGATCTCCACCTGCGCCCCATCCCAGATTGTGAATTCGCTGATGCCGACGTGATCGTACTCGTTCCCCCAGTCATAGGTGTAGCCGAGCCTCGTCCAGGGATGAGCGGTGTCGGACGTATAAGAGATGCTTATCAGGTTATTGAACCAGTTCTTGTAGATATCGCTGATGACGATAACGGGCGAGACCGGAAAATCGAGCGACGCTTCATGGTCATTGATCTCGGGATCGGGGCTCGGGCGGACCAGGTCGGCCGGCTTCACCCAGAAGTCGACGAATTGCGTCTTGTCCGCGTCGGGGGGCATGCCGAGCATCTGTTTGAGCCGGAGGGTCAGGTCGGCCTCTGCGAAGGCGCGCGCGGCGACCCACTGCTTCAGTTCGGGCGGCGATGAAACCCAGATCAGATGTGCCATGCTCACGGTGACGGTGTCCCCCGGTTTTTTGACGGGGCCGTAGTATTTGTTATCCGCCCATGTCTCCATGAGCACACGGGTATTGTCCGCATTCCATGTCAGGTTTGGCTCTCCGGGAAGAACGGCGATGAGATTCTTGGAGATCTGTGCCTGGGTCGTATCCTTGGACGTCGCCGCGAGCGAGTCCAGATACTCCTGCGGCCAGCTCGCCGGGAATGCGGCGAGGAGAGTGGCGCCGCTCGTGAGGACGATGCCTGAGAAGAGGAGAGTGAGAAGCGGTAACGAATATTGTGGAAGCCGACGTTTCATAACTTCCCTCCCTGTGCGGGTTAAGGTAATGTCAAAAGATATTGTAAAGCAACCACAGATTTCTCTGATTATTTATGCCTTTTCTGAGTAAATCAGTGGTGATTCATCTGTGGTAACATCCGTATAATTAAGCCGCTGTATAGAAATTCTTTCCTTTCTCCATTTACTACGTATAATTTACACTATTGCATATCGAAAGGCAAGGGTTGGGGGATTAATACTGACAGGCTTTGGTGAAGACCACCCCTCATGCCATGGGCATGCGTCCCGCTGTGGTGACGTACTCCGCCCCTCTTCAGTCCGCCCCGCGCGCCAGTGAGCCGCACGTGAGAAGCGCGATCCCATAGGCCCCCGCGGCCAGGAGATAGACCGCGCTGAATCCGTAAAACATGGCGAGCACCACGCTGAGCACGCTCCCCACCACGGTGGCGTAGGCATTCATAGCCCACCCCCAGGGGATGATCTGCTGAAGATTGCGCGCCATGAGCCTTACCGCGAGGGGAAACGGCATCCCCATGATGAAGCCATGGACTCCGGTTATGGCAATGGCGAGAGAAATCCTGCCTGCGGTCGTCAGAGTCAAACCGCGATTCACCAGCCACGGCAGGCAGAGCGCCGCAGTGAGGATAAGGCAGATGTTCACTCCCAGCATTGCCTTGAGCGGGCCGGGCGTGGAAACGCCCATTCTCCCGCTGCACAGCGATCCGAGGCCCGCGAAGATGAGGAGCGAGCAGAGGACGACGGCAAGCGAGAGCGAGGGGTGGCCGAGCAGGAGCGTCAGTCGCTGCATGAGGCAGATCTCCACAAAGATGAACCCCATGCCGAGGCACGCAAAGTAGGTAATGGGGAGGAGGGCCGCGCGCGACAGCTCCTGCCTCCGCGATCTCCAGAGTGGCAGGAACAGAAAGACGAAGCTGAGCACCGCCGCCTCGGCGAGTATGCTCAGCATTACGAAATCGCCGTGGGGAATCCTTTTAAAAAATTTATATCTGTTATACCAGGCAAGGGTCTTCGGGAGAGTGGGATCCTTTGAGCGCCCCCACTGCACATAGTGATTGAAGAACGGCCAGTCGTCCGTTGAAGGGGCGAGGTTGGCCACATCGCGGTAGTACCATTCCCGCGGGTTGGCCGACCGGAGAAATCCGTCGTACCACGAATCTCTGTCCGAGAGCCGATCGGGGATAAATCGTATTTCCCGTTTGAGTTTCTCCGCGAGTTCGCGTATGCGGTCAAGCTCCGGCGTGCTCCAGGGCGATTTTTTTATGAGCGTCTCATCGTCGAGAATGACGATATGTTTCCACGGCTCGCGCACTCCCTGCCTGCGGAAGGCTTCCATCGCGACGGACGCGAGCCGGATGTCGCCGTGGCGCCTTATGTCGATGATCCCCTCCGGTGAGAGGCGGTTCAGATAGAGCTGGAACGCCTCAACGGTGACCAGGTAGGTTTCTGATACATTCAACGCGCCGGACGCGAGCGCCACCGGCGTGAAGTTGTTCACCTGCTGGATGATGTCAAAGGTGCGCGGGGTCTGTTCGAGGTAGCTCCGCCCCTCGGCGCCGACCATCCGGACATTCGGCAGGTCATACGGCCGCCCGATGAAATCGGCGTATGCCTTTGTCGCCACCTGCACGACGAGGGGATCCATTTCAATGCCGGTCACCTCGGGAGCGCCGAAGCCCACCGCGGCGATAACCTCGTGGCTGCCCGCCGGGCCGATGATGGCGACGGGGCCTGGTTTCCTGATCTGGTACACGAACGACGAGCGCCTCTTCCCCCACGCTTCCCTGTCAAAGTCGCGGGCATAGTCTCCCGAGAAGCGGATGAGGGGTGATTCGTTCGTGCCGCCATCGATCCAGAGGACGGCGAGTTTGGGGGAGTAGAGTGCGACATCCACGCGCGAGAGGACGCCCCATCGCGTCCACCGAATCCGACCTCGCGTGTAATCTGTTTTGAAGGCGCGTTTGTGGTCCCTCGGGATAAGGGGCACCACGGCCCCCGCGTACCAGGAGCCGAGGATGCTGAGCAGCAGCGCTGCGGCGAGCGCGGCGCGCCTGCCCCTGGCGGATCCCTCGCACAGCACGAGCGCCGCGAGGAATCCCATCGCGGCCACCGCGAACGATGTGCCCATCGGCCTGAGGAGGGGGAGCGCGAGAAAGAGCGCGAGGCACCCGATGCCGGCGCCGAGCAGGTCGCCGAAGTAGAGTTTATCGGCTTCATCGCTCCACACCGACATGCCGATGCTCACCACCACGCCTACGAAATAAAACGGCGCGCCGAGAATTATGTAAAAAACAATAAGATAGATGAGCTGCGTGATCTGGCCGCTCAGCGCCGCAGAAACTTTTAAGGGAAAGATGTGGGCAACAAGCGTCGCGAGAATCGCGGTGCAGGAAAAGAGCACCGCCGCTTTTCGCATGGCCGGTCTCGCCTCGCTGGGGAGGGGTATCCCGCGAAGCTGCAGCACCACGCCCGCCAGGCCGAGCCCGAAGAGGGCGGTGCTGATGATGAGGAACGCGTAGTGGGAGAAGAAGAGCACGGAGAATATTCGCACAAAGGTCAGCTCCAGGAGGAGTGACCCTCCCGAGACGAGGCCTATCGCCATGACGACGCCGGGGGTGGAGCGCTTCATTATCTCATGCGCCTCAATGTTGGCCGCAAGGATAGTACGGGTGTCGGCACGGTGTCAACGGAAAAGCCCGGCGCCTTGTAATGCCTCAGAAGGTGTGAAATAATTGGAAATCACCGCCTGAATATGAATGAGAAAGAAAATGTCATTGCGATCCCGCAAAGCGGGAGAAGCAATCTCATGTTCTGCAATGAGTTGGGATTGCCGCGTCCGCCTCGTCCCGCTTAGCGGGACTCGGCGTCCTCGCAATGACAACCATACTGCCGATTTTTTCACACCTTCTGAGGGATTACGGCGCCTTTCCCAATTTTGCCAAAACATCTTCACTGTTTCACCACGGAGCCTGCCTGGCGGCGGGCAGGGACACGGAGACACAACAGCCCAAGGTTGAAAGTGTGAGGTTTAAAGAACGGAACCGGATAATCCGCCATTCTTGGAACCTTATGCCTTACACTTTGAACTGCAGTTACTCTCCGTAGTGAAGACATTATTGCCGCGCTCTGACTATTCTCGTCTTGTCAGGGGAGCATCTATTGTCTATCATGAGGCTCGATGAAAATTGCCGGCAACAGATGGCTCACTGTCGCGCTGGATCTCCTCATTGCGCTCACCGCCGGCATCATCCTCTATGTGTTCCTGGTGGGTGGCATCACGATTCAGGTCGGCGGGGCGGTCCCCGGGCTCGGAAGGGCGAAACTCACCTGCAATAAGCTCGTCAATCCGTCCCTCTTCTTGCTCTTCCTGCTCCTCCTCAGAGCGATTACATCCAGGCCCGCGCCGATCTCGCGCCTCAGGCGCTGGTGCACGACCAACACGCGCACGATCCTTCTCACTCTCCTCGTCGCGCTCACCGCCTCGATCCCACGTCTCTGGAACCTCAATGGTCACAGCCTCGCGCCAGACGAGCTTGAGTGGAGAGACGGCGGTACGCGGCTGATTACCGGGCTGCGCGCGCGTGAGTTTAAGATGGCAACCGAGCACCTGTATTATCCAGGGGTCATACCGTCGGCGCTCATCGGCGCGTCGTATGTCTATTTGGGGAAGGAGACCTCGCCGCTCTCAGCCGATCTCATCCACCCGATTGTCGCGTTGCGGCTCCCTATTGCCCTCCTCGGCATCGCGACCTGTATCGCCGTCTACCTGATCGGGCGAATTGCCTTCGGGGGAGCGGTATCGTTCTGGGCCGCCGTTTTTCTCGCGCTTCTCCCGGAGCACATTGCCATTTCCCGCATTGCGCACGTTGACTGCGCCCTCACGCTCTTCTTCACGCTCGCCGTGCTGTGTTACCTGGTCTACGCTCATTCCCTGCGCCTCAAATGGAAGGTTGCGTCAGCGGTCTTTTTCGGGTGCGCCCTGCTCACCAAAAGCACTGCCATGCTGATCCCATTAATCTTGCTTGCGTGGAAGACATGCGTCTGCGTCTATGATCGGCGGGGGAGGCTGCGTTTCTGGGAGGCGAGCGATCTCGGCTGGCTCGGCGTCGGACTGGTGATCTATTTCTCGCTCTACACGAGGCTGTGGCATGAGCCGCACGAGCTCATATGGATCAAGTTTGTGCGCCGTCTCCCGCCGGCGGGGGTTCTGATCGCAGTGGTCAACTGGGTTTCCCGTTTCCCCTGGGCGCAGGGAGGGGGCGCGCTCCTGTGCGTGTACATACTTATCACCGCCGCCGGGAGGGCGATGCGCGGCGGGCCACCATCGCCCCGGAAGGCGGCCCATCCCGTGTGCGTGGGCATACTCCTGACCATCGTCTGTCTGGGATTCGTTCAGGTATTCCGGAAACCCATGGTGAATGCCCTCCTGTTCATCTCCACCACGTATCACTTCGGGGATGCGGGACATCTGAAATACTGGATGGGCAACGTGGTGCTCAGTCCTCCCCGCTGGTTCTACCTCTTCATGCTCCTCATCTGCACGCCGCCGCTCGTGCTCGTCCTTCTGATCTGCGGGATTGTCAGGGGATGCGCCGTGCTGTGGAAAAGGGGAGACGGCTGGAGCGCCCACCTCCTGAGCCTCCTGGTGTCTCTCCTTTTCATTGCGGCGATGAGCTCGAGCCACAAGATGGCGATCCGGTATAGCGCCCCGACGTACCCGTTCATCTGCCTGCTCTCGGCGCTCGGGCTCACCGGGATAATCAATGCAATCGCGGGCAGCCGTCGCGCGTGGCGTCCGACGCTGCACGCGCTCGCGGGGGTCATCATTGTCACTTCCTGCGGGATACCCCTTGCCAGAGTTGCGCCGTACTATGACATATACTGCAACATTTGCATCGGCGGGCTGGCGGGTGCCTCCCGTTGCATCTCAATCGGGCACGGTCTGGGAACGAGAGAAGCGGTCGAGTACCTTAAATCCCGTGTGAAGAGCGGGGATTCTATCTATGTCGTCGGGCTTCATGGAGAGTTCCGCTACTACTGGGATCATGAGGGTCCGGGGCCGGCGTGCGGGGTCCGCATCAACCAGACGAGTCCTCCCCATGTCGATTGGCTGGTCATTCCCCTCGGGCACAGGATGAGAGGCCTGGCGGATGAAGAGCTCCGTCTCACGCCTCGTCGAACAAAGGTTCATGCAGTGACGAAGTGCGGCATCGATTTTCTTGACATTTATCGTGTGGAGGGCATGCCCGCGGGGGAATCAAATCTGTGATCAGCGGTGGGACACTCTTCCCGCCGCAGGTATGATCCGCGCTGCGCCACATCCGCGGGCAGGAGGGATGAGAACGACTTGAGGTTTTCTCGCAGGGGCCCCTCGGCAGACGGCTGCACCGCGTAGAATGAGACGGCATCGTTGCCGCACACCACGTTGTGCGCGATCTTCCATTGCCCGACCTCCATCCATTCCGGTGGTATCAGGCTGTTTCCCCGCTGCGCAGCCCGGAGGTCATAGAGCGCCGCGATCATGACCCCCTCTGAGCGCGCCAGGTCCCGCACCCGAGCGCTGGTGTAGCTCCCCCCACGCATTTCCCTCGCGACGGTCATGTTGCCAAGCCCGGCCATGTCAATGCAGCGGATGTCGGCCAGGTAATTGATCGCCCCCACGTCGTTTGCGGCGACGGTCGCCCCCTGATAGAAGCGTTGCAGGAACAACCCCATCTGGTACTGCTGCTCATAGATATTTGTGGTGGCACGCGGGATTTTCTTCACGGCCTGTGCGCCCCGAGTGCCGAGAGAGAGAGCCGATAAGAGGATGAGAATGGACAGTGCGGTGCGTGCGGGCGTTGAGAGCTCAGGCGCGACGGGTATCCTCCGCGGGAAGTACTCTGAGAGCGCCCAGGTGATCGCACAGGTGCCGAGAGCAACGAGGTATGCCTCATACCGGTAGAACCAGCCGGTCCTCGCGAATTGCATATGGAGAAGGGTGGTGCCGATGAAGATGAGGAGCATGATCTGAGACCGTTCCCATATCCCCTTGTGTGTCCGGATGAGGTATGCCGCCAGCGCCGTTGCGGTCAGGATCAACATGTGGGGCGCCTGGATAAATTGCATCGCGGCTGAGTAGCCGAGAAAATTGATAACGCCCCGCGCGGAGGCGAGGTGGGGTGATTTCCCTTTTATGAGCGCCGAGTTGGGCAGGAAGAACCAGCCATGATTGATCGATATAATCCCGTAGATCGTGACGGGGACGAGCGCTGCCACCCCCATTGCAAGTGCGAGGAGATACCGTCTTCGCAGGATAAAGAGGATGCACACGACGAGCACCAGAAAGAGGCCCTCGTACCGGATAAGGGGCAGGAACGCGGCTGAGAGAATCAGGTAAAAAACCGAGGGCGAACAGCGGGCATGATCGCTGGAGAGGACCTGTGCCGCAATGAATACGAAGATAATGGTGACGAGGATGTGGAGGACATGTTCCTGGCCGCTGAATACCAGCGGAGGAAGCGGCGTCAGAAAAATGATCGCGATCAGGACCATGAGTGTGTATGCCGGATGGGGGGACGGCCGCCGCGCGCGCGTGAGCCCGTACACCGCGAGCACCAGAACGGTTGCGGACAGGATATTCAAAATAAAAGGAATGGCTTCATTGACCCCGGCTATCAGGTAGAGGAACGACAGGATGAGCGTCCAGAACAGCGAAGAAGATGATGAGGTGAATCCATATCTGGTGATCCCCCAGATCCCGTACCGGGCGAAGTTCTTTGCCATCGCCATGTGGATGTAGGGATCGTCGAGGGCATACACGAGATGCCCCTGGTTCTGCCTGAGGGATAAGAATGCGAGCACCCCTATGGCGAGCCATAGGATGAGGAGTGCGATGCCCGGCAGCCAGTGTGCGCGCAGAGAAAATCTCATAGGATTCAACCCGTCACTCGACCTCAAGCGCACGGATGTAGATCGCCTGATCGATCGCGCTCACTGCGTCGGCCGAGTTGCACGAGGAGCACCTCAGATCCTCCTCGTGCTCGCTTTCGAACTCGGTGCCGCAGTCCGCGCATCGGTAGCGGGCGGGCGATCGGATGAGTTTCAGTTTCGCGCCCTCCATGCAGGACGATTTCGCGGCGATGTCAAAGCAGGACTGGATGTGATCTTCCGTGAGGCAGCTGTACCTCCCGCACACGACCTCGATCGCCTTCACCTTTGAGAAATGATCTCTCGCGCGCTGGAGGTCTATTCGCCGGATAATTTCTTGGACGATCGACAGCTCGTGCATGTGTGACGTGACCCTCCCACGCGATGGTTCGCCGCGACGTCAGCAAATCCTCGGGAGCAGCTCTCCCTCGAGGAGCGGGACAAACCGTTTTGTGCCGATGTTCGTCCGGAGGCTGACGGGGGGGATCTGATCGGCATAGGGCGTCGCATCCACCCTTCCGATCACCGCCGCGTCCCTGCCGAGAGGCATCGTTCTCATGGCCTTGAGAATATCGGCGGTTGCGCCCGGGTCGGCGACAATGACCAGTTTCCCCTCACTCGCGATATACAGCGGATCCATCCCCAGGAGATCGCAGCAGCTGCGGACCTCCCGTCGTATGGGGAGCTTGTCTTCAAACAGTGTCGCGGTGACCCGCGAAGCCCGCGCGATCTCGTTGAGCGCGCTGGCGACGCCGCCTCTCGTCGGATCCCTCATCACGTGGAGAAAACCGCTCCAGGCGGATATGCCCTCCACGATCTCACAGAGGGGAGCGACGTCACTCCGTATCTCCGGCGTGAACCCCAGCCCTTCCCGCGCGTTCAGTATCGCCATGCCATGATCGGCGATCGTACCCGAGATGAGGATGTCGTCGCCCGGCCGCGCCCGCGATGAGGAGATGTCCATCCCCTCCATGATCGCCCCGATCCCCGAGGTCGTGATGAAAATGCCATCCGCGTCACCCCGGCGCACGACCTTGGTATCGCCGGTGACCAGGTTGATGCCGAGGGCGCCAGTCGCCTTCCGCATGGAGCGGGCGATCTTTTTGAGATCCTCTATCAGGAATCCCTCTTCAATGATAAATGCCGCGGCAATGGCCAGCGGCCGCGCGCCCTTGGCGGCGAGATCGTTGACGGTCCCGCATATGGACAGTGTGCCGATATCTCCACCCGGGAAGAAAATCGGTTGTATCGTGTACGAGTCGGTGGTGAATGCGAGGTGCGCGGTGTCAACGGTGAGCGCGGCGGAATCATCGAGGGTGTTCAGTATCTCATTCCCGTATATCGGGAGGAACACCTCCGACAGCAGTTGTGACGAGTGTGCACCGCCGCCGCCCATGGAGAGTGTGACGGTATCCATCTCACCGCCCTCCATAATAATAGTGCGCAGCGCAGGCGCCCTCGCGTGACACCATGCACGGTCCGACCGGATGCGCGGGCGTGCACGCCGATCTAAAGAGCGCGCACTCGGTCGGTGTGCGCTTCCCTGCGAGGACCTCGCCGCAGCTGCAGCCCGCCGGTTCGGATACGGCACCGATCTCGAAATCAATCAGCGCGTCTGCGTCGAAACGGCTAAATTCGCCCGTGAGCCTTACCCCGCTGTTTCTGATCTCCCCCAGACCCCTCCATGTCGAGTCGCATTCGGTGAATACCGAAGCGATGAGATCCTGTGCCCGCTGATTGCCGCGGGGTGATACAAACCGCGCGTACTGGTTTTTAATCGCCGGTTCCCGCCGGCTGATCATGTCCAGCAGGAGCAGGATCCCCTCCAGCAGGTCAACTGCCTCAAAGCCGGCGATCACGCCGGGGACATGATACCGCTCCGCTATGAAACTGTACGCGCCCTCTCCTATGATGGAGCTCACATGGCCGGGCAGAATAAAGCCATCTATGCGGATATCGCCAGAAGACAACAGGGCGTCAACGGCGGGGGGAATCAACTTGAACGCCGTGAGGAGATAGAGGTTTGTTATCCGGTGTGCCGCGGCCCGTTGCACGACGGAGGCGAACAAGGGGATCGTCGTCTCAAAACCAACCCCAAAGAGGACCACATCCGTGCGTGGCTCATTTCTGGCGAACTCCAGGGCATCAAGGGGGCTGTACATGATCCTCACGCGCGCCCCCCGATTCGCTCGCGCCGACTCCAGGGTGTCAGATACCCCGGGAACTTTGAGCATATCGCCAAAACAGAATAGGACGGTGTCCTTCCTGCAGGCTAGTCCGATGGCGCTCTCCATCGATTTCAGAGGGGTGACGCACACGGGGCAGCCCGGCCCCGACGCGAGATGAATGTGCTCCGGCAGCCCCTGCCGTACGCCGGTGGCGAAGAGTGCCATCGTGTGGGTTCCGCAGACTTCCATGAGGGTCGCTTGGGTTTCGCGGGAGCGGATTTCCCCCAGGAGCCTGCGCGCGATCTCAGGATTTCTAAAATTGTCCAGGAGGCTCGCTGAGCTGTTTGAAATACTCGATGGTTTCAAGGGCTTCTTCCCTGTTGAGCGTGTTAATCGCGAACCCCGCGTGCACGATCACAAAATCCCCGACCATGGCGTGTTCGATCAGGTCAAGGGCCACTCGTTTTCTAACCCCACCGAAGTCAACGAGCGCGTGTCCGTCAGCAATCAGTTCTATGATCTCACCGGGGACCGCCACGCACATTTCCATCTCCCGCTGTAAAAGAAGTACTCTCAACTTCACCATATCACACTCGGGTTTGGCAAGAGAATTGTTGAGGAGGGATCAACAGGATCATGCAGCAGGACGCGCGGGCGTTGTGGTGTCATTGCGATTCCGGCTCAGCGGGACGAAGCAGTCCGACACCGAGGGCGTCACCCCAAACAGGGTGAGGGATCGCACATAGGTCGCCACTGCTGCCTGCGGCAGCCTCGCGACGCTTCGCGGGTCGCCTTCGGCCCGCCACACACAGCCGCTGCCGCTTCGGGGGAGGAAGCTCGTTCCACTCCATCGCAGCTACTGTGTCTTTGGAAACACCACTGCTGTATGCATCACTTCACTCACTACGCAGGTAATGTAGAGGCAATACTTGACATTCTATGAGAATAGGAATTGCCAATAAACCTTTTTTAATTAGATATGTCAATATTCTTATTTCAGTAGATATATCCTTTCTCATATATAACCACTTAATAGCTATATCTTACTCCTAAAGAACAAGTAGCGTAATACATCTACCTGTTCCCATCCATGCGCCTTTGCCCGGAGCCTTGACAACTGCCCAAAATTAAGCTAAAATTCGAGTGAGCGAGAGGGCAGGGATGGAAGGAAGCTCGCTCTCAAAGGAGCGGCAGGACGGTGAAGGCGCACAGGTGGTTCCTCCTGATTCATGCGATGAGCGCGGCGGCGCTCTCGTCGTTCCTTTTTATCTCACCTCTGTCTGCCGCGCCGGACGCTCCTTACGTCGAGGGTGAGATTCTCGTCAAATACAAAAGCTCGACTTCCCATTTGCGCATGAGCAGCATCGAGAAGACGGCCGGCCTGGTTACAAAAGAAGAAATCCCCGCGCTGCGCATCAAGCGGGTAAAAATTGAGTCCGGGATGTCCGTCGAGGAGTGCATTGAAGAATACCACAGGCTCGCCGGCGGCTCGATAGAGTACGCTGAACCCAACTATATCCTGAACGCTGATCTTCTCCCCAACGACCCTGACTTCAATCAATTGTACGGTTTGCGCAATACCGGACAGAACGGCGGTGTGCAGGGGGCCGATGTTGCCGCCGCCGAAGCGTGGGATACCGCCACGGGCGGCCCCATTGTGGTCGCGGTCATCGACACGGGAGTTGACTACACGCATCCAGACCTCGCGGCCAATATGTGGAAAAATGAGGGCGAGATACCGGATAACGGCATTGACGACGACGGGAACGGCTATGTTGATGATTACCGCGGCTGGGACTTCTGCAACCATGACAATGACCCCTACGATGATCACTCGCACGGCACGCACTGCGCGGGCATCATCGCGGCCGTGGGCGACAACGGCATCGGGGGCGTCGGCGTGTGCTGGAAGGCGAAGATCATGCCGTTGAAGTTTATGGGGGCGGGGGGCTCGGGATCGACGGCCGAAGCCGTGAATGCGATCCTCTACGCGACCAAGATGGGCGCGCGGGTAATGAGCAACTCGTGGGGCGGCGGCGGTTGCTCTCAGGCGCTCAGGGACGCCATCCAGGTTGCCAACGATGCGGGGGTGATATTCGTGGCGGCGGCGGGAAACTCCGCGAGCGACAACGATCTCACCGCGCACTACCCCTCGAGCTACGATTGCAAAAATGTCATCGCCGTGGCGGCCACTGATAATTATGATCTCCTCGCGTCATTCTCATGCTACGGGCTCACATCGGTGGACATCGCGGCGCCGGGGGTCGCGATCCTGAGCACCACCCCCGGCGGGGGCTACGCGTCATACAGCGGGACATCGATGGCCGCTCCTCATGTCGCAGGCGCCGCCGCGCTCGAGTGGTCGCACACGCCCGCAAAAAGTCACACCCAGATTATTTCAGATATTCTCAGTGGGGCGACGCCACTCTCGGCGCTGGATGGCAAGGTGGTCACCGGAGGCCGTCTCAATCTTCAGCAGATGCTCAACCCCGAGAACGACACGGTGGCGCCGGCCCCGGTCACAGACCTGAGCGCGGTGGGGACGAGGATGGCGCGGGTGACACTGAGCTGGACGGCGACCGGAGATGACGGCAACACGGGGAAGGCCAGCGCTTATGACCTGCGTTACTCCCTCGATACGATCACGGACGCGCGCTGGGACGCGGCCCGCCGCGCCTCCATTGCGGTCAATCCACAGAGCGCGGGTTGCACGGAAGAGGCAACGGTGACCGGACTATCGCCGGGCACCTGTTACTATTTTGCCCTCAAGGTGAAGGACAACCGCAGGAACAGCTCGGCCATTTCAAATGTGGCGGCGGCGACAACCTCCTCAGGAACGGTGGTCCTCGATGACAGCGTCGAGGGCGGCGACAACGGCTGGTCGCCGACGGGCCTCTGGCACCGTACCACGCATAGCGCGTCCAGCGCTGTCAGCTCCTGGTACTATGGGCAGGAGGGGCTCTGGAGCTATGACACGGGGGTCGCAAACAGTGGCACGCTCACGTCGCGGAAGATAGATCTGAGCGCCTATAACGACGCCCTCCTCACCTTTAATCATTTCAGAACTGTGGAGGCGTACCAGGGTTCGTACGATATCTGTGCGGTAGAGGCATCGCGTGACGGAGGGGCCAACTGGGAGCGGCTGATGGAGCGTAATTCATCGAGCCCGGCGGTGTCCGGGTGGACGAGCTCCGGCGCGGTGATGCTCACGGGCTATGCCGGAGGGAGCGTGCTCCTCCGTTTCTCGTTTGACACGGTGGACGCCACCTCGAACGGTTATGAGGGTTGGTATGTTGACGACATCCGCATCATGGCGGAGGATTACAAAGTAGAGCAACCGGATCTGTACAATCACCACGTGGAGCTCACTCTGAACGGAGAGAGCTTCCGGTGCGGCGACAAGCTCTATCTCTCCGCAGTCGTGAAGCGCGGCTGGCTCTCTCCCCATACCGTGTGCGATGCATACCTCGCCGTATCGCTGCCGAACGGACGCGAGCTCTTCCTCACGCGCACTCACGCGCTGTCCGGAAAAGCGCTCCCCCTTATGAGCAACTTCGAGGTGAGGGACATGAGGGTTACCATGGGCCCCTTCGTCATCGCCTCCGGTCTCGCGAGCGGCAGCTACTCCGTGCGCGGCGTGCTCACCCCTTCCCAGAAGCGGGCGGTAAAGGGGACGAGCCTGATGAGCAACCTCTCCCAGGTGAGCTTTACGATCACTCCGTGACGTGTTCGATCAGGTCAATGGCCGCTCGTTTTTTAACCCCCTCGAAATCAACGATCGCGTGCGCGTCAGCCGGCAGTTCTATTATCTCACCGGGGATCGCCACGCACATTTCCCTCTCCCGCTGTAAAAATATTTCTCTCAACTTCACCATATCACGCGCAAGTTTTGCAAGAGAATTGTTGACTGTACCGTCCCCGTTTTTGTGAAAGGGACTATTGCTTCATCTCCCAATTCAGAAACAGGTCATTCCCGCGGAAGCCTGCCTATGCCGGAGCGGCTTCGCGCAGGCAGGCGGGAATCCAGTCCTGTACAGTAAATTGTGTATTTCAACGCTGGATGCCTGCTGGAGTTTACCCCTGCGAGAGCAGGGGCAGACATGACACGATCACGTCTCTGGAACAAAAAGTATATATTCAGTTGACGATATCAGTATCGTACTTGATGCCAGCACATTGGGTATTTCAAGCCTGAAATTTCGGGGAAAGTCCTGGGATGGGTTTAGCTTACGGCGTGGAAGGATCAGATTTGCTGACGAAGCAGCTTCACACGAAGATCGGAGTGGATGAGAGGCTGACAGGTCGACCGGAGTTGATCAGTCGGAGCGAACGAGCGTTAGCGAGTGAGCGGAGATCCCGAGTGGAGCGAGAGATCATTCCCAGATTAACAGAGCGTAGCGTACGACTTATTGTCTGGGGGGTGACCCTGATTATTTCAGAGACTGATGGGAAAAGGCATCACCGCCGTATCAACTGTCAAGGATAAAGACTTGACCCCAAATGTCTCACGCTCTACTCGATGGTGAGGAAGGTTTCTGCGATCGGCCCGAGCGGAGCGACCCGCCGCGGAAGTCAAGCAGGCTCGTGTACCCGGAGGCTCCCGCCGTGCTCCTCTCGGGAATCCCTCACACCGGCTCCGCGTGCGCCTTTTCCCGGCGGCCGGAGAGACGGGCCGTGAGCGAGCCGAGCCACCATTCCAGGCGCACCAGGTACCAGAAGACGACCGGCACGAGGATAAACGTGAACACGATCGACGCCAGCATCCCCCCGATCATCACCGCGCCCATGGACTTTTTCGCATCCATCACCGAGCCGAGCTGGGGCGCGACGCCGAGGATGATTGCGATCGACGTCATGAGGATCGCCCTGAACTTGTCCGAGGCCCCGAGCCAGAGCGCCTCCTTCACCGGCACGCCCTCCCGCATCTTGATGAGCGTGTGGTCCAGGAGGAGGATCGCATTGTTCACGACCATGCCGACGAGCATAACGCCGCCCATCAGCGACGCGACGTTGATGGACTGCCCGAAAAAGAACAGGCCCAGGAGCATCCCGGTGATCGAGGTGACCACCGTGGTCATGACGGCCAGGGGATACGCAACGAGCGAGTTCATGAGGGCGCAGAGCAGCATGAAGGTCAGGATCACCGCGAGCAGGAACGCCTTGCCGAGCTCCTGGTAGGACTCACCCATGTTCTCCGCGTTCCCGACGTACCGGTAGCCGTACCCCTCGGGGAACTGCATCGCCTTGAATCCCCTGTCCAGGACCCCCCTGACATACCCGAACGCGCTCTTGCCCAGGTATCCGTCGAGGTGGATCACCCGCTTCCTGTCCCTGTGCCAGATGGTCGGGACCGCCTTGTCGATCTTCAGCGCGCCGAGCTCGTCGATGGGGATGAGTCCCTTCTTCGAAAGGACCGACATGACTTTTATGTCGTCGAAGTCCCGGGCGTATGTGTCGTTCAGCTCTATGTTGACCTTGTATTCCTCGCCCTTCTCCTTGTACACGTTCGAATCCTCACCGTAGATGGACGCGCGGAGCATGGAACCCGCGTACGCCGCGGTCACCCCGTATTCGACGAGCTTCTCCTGCCGGGGCTTGAACTGTATCTCGTCCGGGGGCGTCTTGTACGAAAGGAGCACGCTCCTGAAGTACCCGCTTTCTTCCATGATCTCCCTCATCCTGCCCGAGAGGCGGATCATGGTGTCGTAGTCGGTGCCATACAAATCGATGGCGACATCCCCTATCCCCGCCTCGAGGCTTACCCCGCGTTCGAAACTGGCCTCCACGTCGGGGATCCGCGCCATGAACCCGGTGAGGTCGCTCATGATGTCGACGTCTTTCCTCCTGCGCTCCTTCAGGGGCACCAGGTCCAGCGTGATCTGCACGTTCTCGACGCCGTTGGCGCCTATGGTGCTCAAGTACGATTTCTTCTCGGGCAGCGTCTCGAGATGTCCCTCCACCAACTTTGCGGCTTCCGTGGTCCGCTCGATGGTCGACCCCTGCGGGAGGGACATGCTGATCCTGATCTGGTTCTCATCCCCCTTCGGGACGAAATCGCTCTCGAGGTAGGGGACGAGCAGCAGCGAGGCGAAGAAGAGCGCCGTGATCGCGGCAACGGCGGACTTGGGATAGCGGAACGTGATGTCGAACAGATACTTGCACTCCCGCTTCAGGAGTTCCATGCCGTCGTCGATCCGCTCCCTGAGCCAGTGCAGCGGGGCGACGATCCGGTGGACGATACCGGCGCCGGCGCCCGCGCGGCGGCCCGCCCCCGGCCTGAGTATCGCGGCGCACATCATGGGCGTCAGGGCGAATGAGGCGAGCACCGAGAACAAGGTGGCGTAGACCACGGTCAGGCCGAACGACTTCATGAACAGGCCGACGATCCCGCCCATCATGGCGATCGGCAGGAAGACCACCAGGTTGGTCCCGGTGGCCGCGATGATGGGGACGACCACCTCCTTCGTCCCGTCGATCGCCGCCCGGACGGGGTCGCGCGTCCGCTCCAGATGGACCAGCACGTTCTCGATGATGACGATGGCGTTGGAGATCAGGGTCCCCAGCACGGACGCGATTGCGAGCAGCGTCATGGTGTTGATCGAGAATCCCGAGGCCCACATGGGGAAGACCGTGGAGACGATCGAGGTCGGGATGATGACGCAGGCGATGAAGGCGATGTCCCACCTCCCCATGAAGAAAAAGAGGATCGCGGCGGTAAGGATGAGGCCCAGGATGATGCTCGACTGCGCGTCGGTGGCCTCGTTGATGATGAACGAGGTAGTGTCCGTCGCGATGTCGAGCGTCATCCCGCGGGGCAGCGCCGCCCTGAATTCGCCCATGCGCCGCCTCATCTCAGTGGCGATCGACACGGCGTTTCCGTCGGACGCCTTGTTGAGGGAGAGCCCCACCACCTCCTTTCCGTTGTACCGCGCCATCGTCTCGATCTTCTTGTAGCCGTCCTCTATAACCGCGATGTCCTTCAGGCGGAAGCTCGATCCGTCCGAGGAGACGACCTTCATCTCCGCAATTTCGTCCACACTACCGAACTCCCCCGTGAACCGGACCCCCAGGGAGGTAAAGCCCTTCTCGAGGGCGCCGGCGGGTACGTTCCTGTTCTTCGCCATCATCGCGCTGATCACCTCGCCGATGCTGATGTAGCGCCGCTTCATCAGCATCGGGTCGAGCCACACGTTGATCTGCCGCTTCCTGCCGCCGTAGACGTCGACCTTCGCGACCCCGGCGATGGAGGAGAACCTTGTTTTCAGGGTCTTGTCGGCATACTCGTAAAGGGCGCGCACGTCAATCGTGGGGCTCGAGAGCACCAGGTCCATCACCGGCACGACCATCGGGTCGAATTTCTCGATCACGGGCTTGTCGACGGCGTCGGGCAGGTCGTTGAGGATCGCGTCGACCTTGTCCTTCACCTCGATGGACTTCACGTTGACGTCCGCCGACAGCAGGAACTCGACGGAGACGAACCCGAGGCTCTCGTACGACTTGCTCTTGATCTTCTTGATCTCGGATATCTCGGAGACCGCGTCCTCGATCTTCTTGACGACGAGTGTCTCCACCTCCAGCGGCGTGGCGCCGGGATAGGTCACCGAGACCGTGACGATCGGGTAGTCAACCTTGGGGAACTTCTCCACGAGCATGTTCGAGTAGCTGTAGACCCCCAGCACGACGAACACCAGCACGAACATCACCGTGGTCACGCGGTGCGTGACGAAGAACTCTATCATTGCGCCCCCGCCCCGCGGTCCGCCTGCGGCGTGGCCGACGTCCCCGTGCGGTTCACCGTATCTCTCTCTTCCAGCACACTCCGGCCCGTGAGCACCAGCGAATCCCCGGACCGCATGCCGCCGGAAAGGACCGCACCGTATCCGTTGCGCGACTCGAGCCTGACGCCGGCCTTCATTGCCCTTCCGTCGCATATCTTCCAGACGCTGTACCCGCCGCCTGAAACATCGAGCACTTCGTTCGGCACCACCAGCGCGCCGGGGAGCGTCCGGGTGCGCGCGTAGACCACGAGCGGCGATTCCGCCGAGGCGGGCGGGTCGTTGAATTCCACCCCCACCGGGAACATCCCCGTGATGACGTCCAATTCCCGGCCGACCGATACGACCCTCCCGCAGGGGGTTCCGCCGTCCGCGAAGCGGATCTCCTGCCCCTCCGCGAGTTTTTCCTTGATATCCGCGGTGACGAAACCGTCCGCCGCCCTGCCCGATGCGCAGGTCACCGTGAACTTCGTGTACACCGGAATATCCTTCGCCCTGACCTCCTCGACCGTCACCGGCTTGCCGCGCCTGTCCCACTCGGAATGGAAACTGACGATCGGGCGGCCGCGGCTGGTGTTCACTGCGCCAATCTTCATGCACACGGCGATGATGCCGACGGTGATCATTGCCGCGTAGAATCGCGCCTTACGACTAATTCTTCGTGCCGTTTTTCTTTTCATCGTAGTGCCCCGCAATCAGCTTCTCCATCCTCGCCAAAGTGGTATTGATGCTGAACAGCGTCATCTCCTTGTTGATCCTCTGGTTCGTGAGGAGGAGTTCCGCGTCGTTCAGATCGGTCAGCGACGCCTGGCCCGACGCGAACATATCCTGGGTCTGCCTGAACGACTCCTCGGCAAGACCAACCGCCTTGACGTTCGCGCCGAGGTTCTCGTTGTACTGTCGGTACTCCAAAGAGGCCTTCTTGAGCTCCAACAGGAACTTCTTCTCGAACTGCTTTGTCCTGAGACCCGCGATCTCCCTGTCGGCGCGCGCCTGCCTGAGTTGCGCTTCCTTCTTGCCCCCCTCCCAGATCGGCACGTCGATCTTGAACCCCGCGAAGGCGTACCGGTCCAGGCCATGGCCGATCCCGAAGGCGTGGTCGTCCCGGCCGCCGAAATAATCCAAGGTGGTAAAGGCGGATATGGTGGGTAGGAAGGCCGCGTATTTGCTTCTGACCTTCGCGTCGGCCGCCTCCGCGGTCTTGGCTAAGCCCTTCAAAAACGGCTCGTATTTGTGCATCGCGTCGACAAGCGTGTCGTAGTCATACGCGTCGTACTTCTCACTGAAATTCTCGACAATCTCTATCGTGCAGGAATAGTCCACGTCGATGAGCTTCTTCAACGTCTCCAGGGCCGCGTCGTACTGGGTCCGCGCCGCGTTGACCGTGGGCACGCGCACGGCGACCTCCGTGTCCATCTTGAGTATCTCGTAGGTGGAGCTGCGGCCGCCGAACGAGCGCCGATCGAGTAGTTTCTTATTCTGGATGGCGTTTGCGTACGACTCCTCGGTGATATACAGGGTTTTCCTGGCGAGCAGCCCGCCATAATACGCAAGCTTGGCCGCATAGATGATCTCCTGCCTGCCCGCCTCGCGGTTGTAGCTGCTGGCCTCGACCGCCTTCCTCGCCGCCTCGACCGCGTACATGACCCTGCCGAACGACCAGATGAGCTGGGAGGCGGTTACCCCGTACAGGTCGTAGTAGTCGTTCAAGCCCGTCGCGCTCGGGGAGTCGATGGTATAAGCCCAGCCGGTCTGCCCGCTCAAATTGGGAAGCAGGCCTGCGCGCTCTTCCCTGGAAAAGCCTTTCGCCTTGGCGACTTCGCTGTCTCTGATCTTCAGCTCCTCGCTGGTCTCCACGGCGCGCGCGATGGTCTCGGCGAGGCCCAGGCGCAGCACGGCGTGCTCCTCCGCGGAGACCGGGGTCACACCGTGAATGGCGTATGCGAGCGCGCCGGCCAGGATCGCGGCGGGGAGCAGCGGCCCTTTCATTTTCATCTCCTCCGGCTCCTCACTCCCAGCCCTTTCCAGAGGAGGCGCAGCTGACGCGTGTAGTGGTAGGCCTTGTCCCGGATATTCTCGAGCTTGGCCGCCAGGAGGGTCCCCCCCATTATCGCGAGCAGCGATATCACTATGTCGTCGATAGCGACATCCGCGGGGAGTTCGCCATGCGCGCGCGCGTCCTTCAGGCAGCCCTTGAAGAACACCCCGATAGGCATTGTGGGGATCTCCTCGATGCCTGCGCAGCGTGGGAAGGCGAGCTGCTTTTCAATGGGGGTGATATCGACTGGTTTCGGCCTCTCCTGCTGGTTGACCATGATGGAGATCAGCTGGTAGCCGAGGTTGGCGCTGTGCAGATCCCCGGCCAGCGTTACGAACACCTCGTCGATCAAGGCGAGGGATCTTCCCGGGGGGGCCTCCCGCCGCGCCTTCCAGATGATCTTCAGCAGGAGGAGAGTTATGTAGTAGTTGATGATGTCGATCTTTTCGGGGAAGTAGTTGAAGAACGTCCCCTCGGAGATTTCGACACTCCTGCACAGTTCCCGGATGGAGATGCCGTCATACCGGCTGGCGCGCAATCGCTGCACGAAGGCGTTGACGATGGCGAGCTTTGTGCGCGCGTGCTTCTTTTCGCGCAGCGAGTATTCTTTCCCTGGCATGGCATGTATCCTTATTTAGTGTTTGCTACATAAATATAGCATACTATAAATTATCGTCAAGCGCTATTTTTTCGCCGCACCGGAAAAATCAGGGTCAAACCTTTACTATACACTAAGAGGAGCATAGTTGATCTAGTGCGAGCATGGCAAGACCACTGAGGATTGAATATCCGAGGCATGGCACCATGTCACAAGCCGCGGGAACGAGCGGTGGGAGATATCCCGGGACGACAAGGACAGGAAGCGGAGCCGCGGTGACGAATAATCACATGCGTCTTCAGAAGCAGATGTTAAAAGACCGAAGATTGGCGAAACGGGTGAAACAGATTCACGACAAACTTGTCAGTGTACAGTAGAGGTCTAACCCTAATGCTGCACTTCGCACACTTCCTCGCTCCTGCTCCGCCCTAGGTTCAGGGACGACTCTTTCAATTAATTACGCTTCGTGGGAAGCTTAAAGAATGGTATGATTCAACTCACGAGAACAGATCAACACTTTGACTTTGATAGACGTTATGGATAATGTACTTGCTAATCTGAACAGAAAGATTGGAGAAGCGATTAGAACCTATTGGCTCACGCGGGAGGGCCAGACTAAAAGGCAGAAAGAAGCAGGACGAGTGGATCAGGGGGCTCGAAGCGCCGTAACGGACGGCGCCCAAATGGATGGTTTTATCTCCCTGATTACTGAAATACTTTGCAACGCTGGAATTGATTCTCGGCACATATTCAGGAAAACATGCATAGAATTACCCGGCTTTTTCAGGCCCACAAAGGAGTGGGATCTCCTTGTAGTAAGGGATGGGCAATTGATATTGGCTCTCGAAGCGAAATCTCAAGTAGTCCCCTCGTTTGGGAATAACTTCAACAATCGAACCGAGAAAGCTATGGGGAGCGCTCTGGACTTGTGGACTGCCTTTAGAGAAGGCGCCTTCAATAAAACGGTTAAGCCATGGTTAGGGTATCTTTTTCTCCTAGAGGATTGTCCTCAATCTAGGCATGCCGTAAAAGTGCGCGAACCACATTTTGAAGTATTCCCCGAATTCAAAAATGCCTCTTATGGCAAGAGATATGAGCTATTCTGCCGCAAGCTGGTACGAGAAAGGCATTATTCTGCTACTGCCTTCTTAATGGCATCAAGAGCTGGTGGACTCAAAGGAAACTACGAAGAACCGTCAAAAGATTTAACCTTTGAGCTATTTGCCCGTTCGCTGATCGGCCAAGTAACTGCTTTTGGGAAATAGGCTTAATCATGATACAAGCCACAAGTCTAGAGAATATAGTTACAACACATCGCCTTATCCAAGGTGATGCCAGAGAAATGTCATATATCCCGAACGAATCAATCCATCTTGTGATTACATCACCACCTTACTGGACATTAAAGAGATACAATGAAAATCCAAGACAGTTAGGGCATGTTTCCGGATACGAACAATTTCTTAATGAGCTACAAAAGGTATGGACCGAGGTTTATAGAGTGCTTGTTCCCGGAAGCAGGCTAGTTTGCGTGATCGGGGACGTATGCCTTTCCAGAAAGAAGTTTGGGAGGCATGTAGTTGTTCCTCTGCATGCTGATGTTTGCGTGATGTGCAGGAAGATTGGCTTTGACAATCTTAATCCTATCATCTGGCATAAAATTTCGAACGCTGCTTTTGAAGCGAACGACGGATCAAAATTTTTAGGCAAACCATATGAGCCTAATGCGATTATTAAAAACGATATCGAGTTTATTCTGATGCAAAGGAAGCCGGGGGGCTATAGGAAGCCCACGGAAGAGCAACGCCGGCTAAGCAAAATAGGCAAGAACGAATTCAACGAATGGTTCCGTCAGTTCTGCACCTTAACGGGAGCTTCTACAAAAAATCATCCAGCACCTTTCCCTTTAGAGTTAGCTAATCGTTTGGTGCGGATGTTTTCATTTTGGGGGGATACGGTCCTAGATCCTTTCTGTGGGAGCGGTACTACAATGCTGGCTGCCATGAGGTGTCACCGCAATAGCATAGGGGTTGAAATAGATAGAGAGTATTGCCGTATGGCCGCGCAGCGATTGATTAAGGAAAATCAGGATTTTTTCTCTAAAACCCGTTTGGAGTTCAAAAAGCAGATTAATAGTAAAGACCAGGGCTTGATTCTCCATGAGGATAAAGCTTTATATGTGGCGCACAAGAAAAAACAAAAAATGAAAGCCGCATCATAATTACTCGCATGAGCCCCACACAGGATAGGAAATGTAGTGGGGTTCTATTGCCTCTACCGCCATCGCTGCTACCCAGTTATCTTCCAGCTTGTTGCCTACAGCAAAAATCAGGGTCAAACCTCGTCTATTGACTGCGAGACAACCGGATGATCGGTGACAATGGCGCGAGGCCCGGCAGGTGGTACTCGAGTTGATCTGCCGGGTGGAATGGTGAGGCGAGGTTACTGCATTTCCTCGGAGCGGAGCTGGGTGAGGTAGGAGGGATGCCGTGGAAGATGATCGCGAGCGGTTCCGGGAGAATATCCAGACGGATAAACAGTTGTTCAAACGTCGATAGGATGTATCGAACTTTTCTTAGTCAATAAACGAGGTTTGACCCTGATTTTTTTCTGGGAATTAATCTTCGGGAGCTCGTGTTAAATGATAAAATATGAGTTGCGGCAGGGATCAGCATATTGTATTATTTAGTACAAATACTTGTACAATAACGTACAAATACTTGTACTCCTATGGAATACAAAATAAATAGAGACGGGCTTTTAACGGAGATGGGGATCTGGAACGGGTTTCTTGGCCGTTCGGTGAGATTGATTGCCTGCGGCGGCACAGGGCTTACTCTTCTGGGAGTGAAAGATTCAACAAAAGACATAGATTTGATGGTGCCAGACGAATGGGAGCATAGTTATCTCCTGAGCATTTTGAAGCAGTTCGGTTACAAGCAGGTAACCGGTTATGGATGGGCTAGAGGCGGGGGATTCGTGTTCGATCTCTTCCGTGGAAACAGAATACACACCACGGAATTGCTGGAATCCCCTCTGGAAAAGGGCAATCATCTCATGTTCAAGGAATACAGCCGGATCTATCTTGGAATTCTCAATTACTATGACCTGATTATAAGCAAACTGTTCCGTGGCACATCCGTTGACTTTGATGACTGCGTGGCCTTAGTGCGTGTCAAACATCGCGAGGTTGATTTTGGCAGGCTATGTAATCGCTATCGAGATACTGCCGCATATGATGTGTCCGAGATAAATGTGTTGAAGAACTTGGACACTTTCATTCACCTGATTAGAAAAGAGGGGCTCTACAATGACAACACGCTCACTTCGTGAAAGGGTTGCACAAATGGGGTTCCCTCTTCTTGGGGTTGAAGAGGACTTGAACGTCAACGAGACGCTGGCCGAGGTCGTCAAAAGCAAGGAACTCAGATTGTGGGAGGCATTCCCTGTTTTGCTTGCGCGAAGCGTTGAGAAAGGGCTTTTCGATTATTCCGAGGTCAGTTCCGGTTTGACCACTACGGAGAGGGATGATCTGGATTCCCTTGTCCGTGTATCATGTGCACTCTATCGTGCCCTTGGTCTCAAGTTTGATTGGTGCCGGCGGCTGGAATCTCTTCCTCCCCTTCAGGAATGGCAAGGCCGGACTGAGTTAAAGAGCTTCAAGGCCAGGAAAGATGTAAAGGCGGGATCCCTGGTGCTCTCAACCGACAGAATGATGGCTCATTTTCAGAGCTACTTTAATGCGGAAGAGCGCAATCTTAGAGATCTCCTTGCCCACAAGGAAGAGTATTCTCTTGAGGTCGCATTGTCGCAGATCTTCTCGCCGAAACAAAAAGAGCTTTTCCTTAAGAAACTGAAGGGCGATAAATTGTCAAAGACAGAGATGGAGTATTATTCGCGCCGGGTGAAGAAGAAGGCCCTTGCCCTTGCAAACGAAGAGTTGCATAAATTGGCCAGAAGCTTGTAAATCCTGAGTTTGATCATGGATACAGATTATCTGACAGAGATGGCCTATAACTGCATTCGCCTGGCAAATGAAGCCTCCGATGTATTGAAATCGGAACTCGGCGCCATGTGCAGCAGGTTTAAGACTGAAGATGCGTATCTGAAAGGGATTCTGAGATATGTGAAGGAGATCGAAAGAGATCCGGAGGACTATCTGGACTGTTGGAATCTACTGGACGATATCGACCTCGGGATTTTCGCGCAGAGAGTAAAGATACTGCGAGAATATATTGATACTACCATAGCCACGCCAATCAAGGATCGCGGGAAACCGGCGTTCCCTTGAGATCATGTGTCGGGACGCGAGAGGATACTCAAAACATCAGGGTCATCTCTACACTAACAAGTTAGTTGTAAATCTGTTTCACCCGTTTCGCCAATTTTCGGTCTTTCAACATCTGCTTCTGAAGACGCATATGATTATTCGTCACCGGAGCTCCGCCAATCCCACTCAATTCAGCTCCCAATTTCTCGAGAGGCCTATAGCTCATAGGCCATGCCCTGAATTGATGACCCTGATGTGACTTCCATAAACCCATTTCCGATGAGCAGATGTAAAAGCTTCAGGGCCAGACCATGATTATTGACTAAGTACACCTTGTCATAAATACGGTTACGCGATGCAACCCGTGCGCAACACGTTGCACCATGTCATTGCGAGGAGTCCCGCTTGGGGGGACGATGAAGCAATCCGCTCCAAAGGTTTATAGAGATGAGATTGCCGCGCCCCACTTCGTGGGGCTCGCAATGACATGATAGGGCTGATAGCGATTGTTGTCGCACAGTTGAAATACGTCACCTAACTTTATGACCCCGAGCACTAAGGGTCCTATTGCCACATGGCAAGATCGCCGAGGATTGAATATCCGGCACGGTATCCTGGCCCGAGTCGCGGGAGAGAGCGTGATGAGATATCCAGATACGGCAAGGGCAGGCAGCGGTTTCTCGAGGAAGAATTATCAGAGCGCAAACATAAAATGGAAACCCGAGGAATCCTGTTGGCCTTGCCTGCGCCTGGTACTATAATTGATCCAAGAGAACCGAGGGGACATGTGAGGGCAGGCGGGATAGGCAAGGATAAGCCGCACTCTTACGTAATGGGACAGTTATGGGGTGGGAGATACACCCTCAGCCCTGCCCTTCCTTCGGCAGGCTCAGGACAGGCTCCCCTTTGGAGGGGGAGGGGATATGATCCTAGACCCCGCCGAAACTGATCCATCGCACTCTTGCGCGCATTTGGCAAAGACAGAGGGCACATGGAAGAGTTTCCCCGCAGAGATCGGGGGATTGTAAAGGGAGGCTGATTCTCATGGAAAACAGGGAGATTGCCGATATCTTCGAGGAGATTGCGGATATCCTCGATATCCGGGGTGAGAACCCGTTCCGGATACGGTCGTACAGGAACGCCGCGCGTGCGATCGGGGATATGTCCGAGAGCGTTGCCGCGATGGTGCGTGAGGGGAAAGATATCGAGACTATCCCCGGGATCGGGAAATCCATCGATGAGAAGATAAGGGAGATTGTCACTACAGGAAAGCTCAAATTCCTCAACGAGTTGCGCGCGAGCCTTCCGAAGGGGCTCACGGAGCTTCTCCGGATCGAGGGGCTCGGTCCCAAAAAGGTGAAACTGTTCTATGAAAAAATGAAGATTGATTCCGTCGACAAGCTCGAGGCGGCCGCGAAGGGAGGCACGCTGCGCGAGCTTGAGGGGATGGGGGACAAGAGCGAAGAAAATCTATTGAAGGCGATTGCGCGCTACCGGGCGGGGCAGGGGCGGTTCAAACTCTCCGTAGGTCTGGAGTACGCGGAGTCTATCGCCCGCTACCTCAAGAAGTCCAAGGGTGTGAAGGCGATCGAAGCGGCGGGAAGCGTCAGGCGGAGGAGGGAGACAGTGGGGGATCTGGATATCCTGGCGATCTGCGCCCCCGGCTCGGATATTATGGATCGATTCATCAAATATGACGGCATCGAGCAGGTCACTGCGAAGGGGACGACGAAGTCGAGCGCCCGCCTCTCCTGCGGCCTCCAGGTGGATGTGCGGATGCTCCCCGTGGAGAGTTTCGGGGCTGCACTCCTGTACTTTACCGGTTCAAAAGAGCACAACATCGCGATCCGGACACGCGCAGTGGAGCGGAAATTGAAGGTGAGCGAGTACGGCGTGTTCCGGGGAGAGAAGCGCATCGCCGGCAAATCGGAAGAAGATGCGTACAAGGCATTGGGGCTACCGTTTATTCCCCCTGAGATCCGTGAAAACCACGGTGAGATCGAGGCGGCGGAGAAGGGGATGCTCCCCAGTCTCATTGAGCTCAGAGACATACGGGGTGATCTTCAGATGCACACCACCGCAACGGACGGCAAGGCGTCGATCCTCGACATGGCACAGAAGGCAAAGGATCTCGGTTATGAGTATATCGCCATTACAGATCATTCGAAGGCGGTGAAGGTTGCGGGGGGACTCGACGAGAAAGAACTCGCCCGGCATCTGAAAGCTATCGAGAAGGCGCAGGATCAGATCAAGGGACTGCGCATCCTCAAGGGGATCGAGGTGGATATCCTCCCTGACGGCACACTCGATCTCGACGACGCAATCCTGAAGGAGTGCGATATCTTGATCGGGGCGGTCCATTACCGGTTTAATCTCCCCGAGGATGAGATGACGCGGCGGATTATCAAGGGGATCAGCAACCCGTGCGTGAATATCTTCGGCCATCCCACCGGCCGCCTCATCCTGGAGCGCCCCGGCTACGCGGTGAACATAGAGGAACTCGTCAAGGCCGCGAAGGATCTCGGGGTCGCTCTTGAAATCAACGCGCACCCCGACCGGCTCGATCTCAGGGACATCCACGCGAGGCTGGCGAAGGAGAACGGCGCGAAACTGGTCATATCGACCGATTCCCACTCGACACAGCAATTGGAACTCATGCGCTACGGCATTTTTACCGCCCGGCGCGGCTGGGTGGAAGCGAAGGATGTGATCAATACCTATCCGCTCGAGAAAATGCTTAAAATGCTGCGGAAGTAATGCAGCACCCGAGAGAGACTGAGGCCCCTATCTCCCGATGCGCTGGTGGGTGATGCTGTCGAAAAAGTTGACTATGTTCTTGCTCACCGGCGAGAGGGGGATAAGGGTGAGTGTTGGGTTCGCGGCGGTGCCCGTCACCTGGAATTGAACCAGATTCCCCACGAGATTGTCGAGGGCCGGTTGGAGCAGGAGGTCGGCGAAGAGCAACGGCGTCTTGCTCACGGGGCGTACGTAAAAAGTGAACGCGATCGTCCCGTCATATTTCCCCGTCCCCTCGCCATAGATGTCGAGTACGTCGCTCACCAAGCTGATCTTATCGAACACAAGCCCCTGCTCGGAAAACGAGAAATTGATGGTACAGTGCTGGAGAGGTTCCTCACCCGTCCAGAGAGGATATTGGAGTTTGGATAGAATCATCAGGATGAGAGGGAAATTCCAGAGCCGGGCATCCGGGACGGCGATTTCACCCTTCCCCTGGTATGTTTCCAGGCTGTGGTCTCCCTGGAAAGTGACGTAGCCGCTACCCTTCCCGCTCGCGGAGGAATCGATCTTGAAGAGACGGAGCAGATCCGGGATATCGATATCCTCAAGCGTGTAGCGGTTGAAATAGGTGCTGGGGATATCGAGGTTGATGATGCTGTACCCTTCCACGTGTCCGGTGCAAAGCTCGCCCTCAAGATGATTGATAACCACCGAGTAGGGATCGATGAAAAGCCGTCCGGTTGCTTTGTTCACCGGGAAGAGGAGATAGGTGAGTGACGCCTCTTGTGCGGTGAATACCAGGCTATAGTCGCTCTTCCCCAGGTCGCGCCAGCAGTAGGTGATGTTGCCTGTCAGATCGAATAACCCGCAGGGGTGATAGCGATTCCAGGTTTTTGTTCCTATCTGCGGAAAGTTCCGCACCCATTGCTCGGTGATATTGAGATCCCTGCCCTCGATGGTGAGCCGGATCGTCTCCGTCTCACCGTCGATGTTCCCGCTCAGCAAATAGTCGCCCCATGCGGGGTCGCGCACCGTGCCGCGTACGGCAAGCAGGCGCAATGATGCAAATGGGGTGATCTCACAGTCAAGGCCCTGGAGCGTGTCGCCCCCGATTCTGAGTTTTCCCCTGGTGAGCCGGAAAAGGGGAGGCCTGCCGCCAACGGGGATACCGCTGCGAAGCACTCTTGACCAGTTCGACTTTCCCGCCTGGTCTTTGCCGATTGTGAGCTCTGCGTTATCCATGGTAAACTCGGCGATTTCCATCTTCAATCCGAGGAGCGAGCGCCATCGTGGTCGCACCTTGATGAGCCCGGCATTAAAAAGCGCCTCGCCGCCGGGGGATTTTTTCACGGTGAGGCCACTCAACGTAAGACCGCGCAGGGGGTGAAGAGAGGCCGCGCCGACAGTGATATCCGCCGAGAGATATTGAGTGAGGATGCGGTGCACATGTGCCTTGAGCGCGGATGGGGAGAGGAAGAGCGAGTAACAGGCGAGTGAGAGAATCAACGCCAGCGGTAAGATCAAGATCAAGAGACGATGCACTATGCGCATACGATTATTATTGTAATGGGGTGCGCCTGCGGTACAAAGGGGAAAATACCCCCGCTGCTACTGTACACGCCGGGGATCCACTCGTTGATCGTTAAGCAGTTTCGGGAGACGGTCTAGCCTGCCTTAAGCGGTAAGCTGTAAGCAGTAAGCATTATGCGTATAGCTTAATGCTTATCGTTCGCAGGCGATTTTGTCATTTGTGTTTTGGTATTTGTCATTGTGATAGTTGCTCAGTGTCCTCTGTGGCGTGCGGTTATTGGAATTCAGAGGCACTAAGTTAGGCTTCGCAATTGTGGGAGGGGCATCTTGCCCCGATAATCGCGGTTGGAAGCCGCTCCCACAATTATTGAAATTCCTAGAAAAGTTAGTTCTTTGGGGCCGGGGCCGCGGTCTTTTCGTCTTCCGGGGGTTGCGCGCCGCCCGTTTCCTTGGGGATGTATCCGTACAGGCTCGCTTCAATCTCTTTCTGCTTCGGGTTATCGGTCTTGAAGATAATCTTCGCCCGCACGACACCTTGTGTGGCCGCCGGAGCCTTTCCCGTCAGGGTGAAGGTGTGCGTCTCGGCTGCCGCCACGGGGGCGGCCGGGGTTATGGTGAAATCCTTGTTGTCAATTTCAACCGCCTCCACCTTGAACGGCTGTCCCTTGATGTTGTTGAGAGCGATGGTCTTGCTGATCTCCTGTCCCGGCTTGAGCGACCCCAGGTTTATGCGGCTGGGTGTCGCCTGGATATCGCCGTTCACAACGATGCGAACGTTGATATCGATTTTGGGCTTTGCCTTTAGATTCGTTGCGACGCTGACGGTTTCAAAGTAGCGCCCGGGGTTGGTATCGGGTTTGAGGCCTATTTCGAGCGTGTAGCGTTTCTTCCCCTTTTCAGGCGTGCCTTCGGTGAGTTTGGTGGTGACGAGGTTGAGGCGCTGGCTGATCTCTCCGAGCGTGAGCGACTCGTCCGTCGTCTGCGCGATCGTCACGGTGCGGGAAGTGTCTTTTTCCTTATCGCTGATGCTTATGCTCGAGGGCTCCACGCTCACCTGAGGAGTAATGGTCCCCTTTAGGGTCAGGGTCGCTTTCGGGTCGGCCGGGTCATTCGATAAGACATAGATATGTTTCGTCTGGGCTCCCTGCCGTCCGCCGACGGTAAAAGTAGCGGTGACCTCTCCCTTGCCCCCGGGAGGAACCGTGTTCGCGGAGAGTAGTGCGGCCGTACAGCCGCAGGTGGTATTGACTTTATCTATTTTAAGGTCACCTTTTCCTTCATTCGTGAATTTGTATATGTGTTCAACCTTATCCACGCCGATGACCTCGCCGAAATCATACTCCTTCTTTTCGAAGACAATTTTCGGCTGCGGACCCCCGGGTGTTGACGTTGGTGCCGCTACCGTGGGACCTGTTGCGGGCGGCTGTCCGGCCGGCGCTGCGGGTGGCTGAACGGCAGGCTCTGCGGGCTTCGGTGCCTCGACCTTTGGAGCCGCTGCAGGTGGCTGAACATCAGGCGCTACGGGCTTCGGGGCCTCGACCTTTGGAGCCGCTGCGGGTGGCTGAACGTCAGGCGCTGCGGGCTTCGGGGCCTCGACCTTTGGAGCCGCTGCGGGCGGCTGAACGGCAGGCGCTGCGGGTTTCGGTGCCTCGACCTTTGGAGCCGCTGCGGGCGGCTGCGCGACTGGCGCTATTGGTTTTTCGGCTTTTGCGGGCTCTTGTCCCTTGGGCGGAGCGGGTGATTTCCGACCCATGGCGAGCGAGCTTGCAGGGGTGAGGAGCGAGACCGTCAATCCAAGAGTAATCATGGATAGTACCGTTTTGATTTTCATTGTGCGCTACTCCTTTCGGGTTGTACGAGCCATAAAAATTGTGTCTCGTAATAATTGGCAGAAACTATAGCAAAAAGGGGGGGTATATGCAATATGTGAAAGCGTTTGGGTGTAAGGGGTCACCCATCAAAGGCGCGGAGTCAATAGACATAGTTCCTCCCTTCCAGCGCATGAGCGCTGGTTCAGCTAGTTACTCCGATTACGACAGCACCCGCGACCTGCTTTCTGCCCTGTCCCGAACCCGACTAGCT
>JAPLCX010000109.1 GCA_026392035.1 Candidatus Auribacterota bacterium
CCCAATTGATTCACTCTATTAACCTGGTCGACGATGTTGTTCGACGAATCGCGCAACACCAGCAGCTCGCCGCCATCGTCAAGCTCCACGGAGCTGTCACAATAATCTTCCACAATGTCATTATCACTGAATACATTTGAATTATCGGCGATAATGAAAAACCCTTTTGCGGCGATGCTTTTCCCCGACGGTATTGTAATCGCATTCGATCCGGCCCCCAATCCCTCTATCTGCCAGCCGGAAAGATTTACAGACGCATTCGTGTTGTTGTATAGCTCGATCCACTCATGCTCAGGGTTGGCCCCTGTTCCCATCCAGGCAACCTCGTTAATCACCACGCGCGGGGGCTCGATGACACTGTTGAATCTCCTGGGTGTACCGTCGATTGGATCACCAGTCGCGTCCAATCCGTTACGCCAACCCAGATTATTGTTTTCCCAGTTCCGATCATAATCTCCCGATGCGGGATTAATCCTCTCCATGCTCAGTTTTGGCGGTGGGGCATTCTCCCCGGCCGGCCAGCAATTGTACTCCGGATGGTTATGATCTTCCATGTTAGCGCTGTCTATGACGCCGCCTTCTCGATCTTTAAGCCGCAGTTTCTCGCCGTCATTGTCGAGCCCATACCCTCCGTAGGGCATGATCAGATCCGCGGCAATATCAGTCACTGCTCCGTCGTGCCGCTCTATCAGATAGTAACCTCCGGGTCCTGTGGACTCGCCGCTGTCCCCATCCAGGCAACTTCATTGATAACAATATCCCCGGCGTTCACAGTGTAGATGGACGAGCCGGCTGAGACGCTGTTGAGATTTTTGGGCGTGCCATTGATAGGATCACTGTTTGCATCCAGGCCGTTCCTCGCGCGCCTGTCGTTATAGATCCAGTTGGAATCAATTCCCGGCGAGGCTGGATTGATCCGCTCCATGCTGTATTTTACAGGCTCGTTGCTGCCCGCAGGCCACGGCCCGCCATCGCTGTTCGCCGAGTCTATAGTCTGCCCCGTGTGATCTTTCAGCTCAAGGCCCTCTCCATCATTGGAGAGAGCGCCCTGATAGATCTTGTCAGCGGCAATGTCGCTGATTGTCATGTCATCCCCGCATTCGAGAAGGTAATAGCCATGTGATGGAATCGTCCCGCTCAGAGTAAGATACGGGCTCCCGCTCGATGCCCGAAGCGTCCAGCCGGCAAGGGATATAGCCGCGGCAGTATTGTTGTACAACTCGATCCACTCGTCATTGAAACTCGCCGTGGTCCCCATCCAGCCGATCTCGTTGATCACGACACTGAGCGGATCGGCGGGCGGGGGCGTCGTGGTCGGCGTGGCCGTAGGCGGGCCGCCGGAGGTGATCGTCGGCTCCGGAGTGTCCGTTGCCGTAGGTGTAGGAGAGATTGTCGGAGTGGGCGTTATCGTCGGCGTATCCGTCGGCGCGACAGTCGGCGTTTCCGTGGGCGTTGGAGTAGGCTGTACCCCGACCGCCATCCCGGGATTCGGTATCTGAGGCTCGAAATCCGCCGCGTTATCGCCGGTATCGCTGTATCCCGCCGGATGCCTTCCAAGACTCAAGCCCGCTCCGGAGCTTCCCGCCGCCGTTCCTTCGCCGTGGAAATATGCGAAATGATTATTATCGCCCGGCGAATCAAGATCGTACGCGAGAGAATCCACCACCTGTCCCCACGCATCCCTCAGCTCCAGGTTATCAGGGCCGTTCGCGAGATCGATCTCCTCCGCCGCGTAATCATAATTCGCAACTTCCGTCTGCCCGTTATTCAAATCGGCGACGACCAGCATCCCTAATCCGTTCCCGTCGTCAGGAATAATCGCATGCTCCGGGAATCTGTAACTCTGTGTCTCCTCTCCGGTGTCCCCGTCAATCCCCACGAGATACCATTCCCCGGCGTCGGTCCCCGCAGGGCCGATTATCTCGATGAATGCACGCCCGTCGTCGTACCCGGCGGGATTGTAATACAGCTCGCTGATCTTCACTTCAGGCGGCGCAGGCGGAGTGGGTGTGACGCTCGGCGTCGCGCCGGGTGTCGGTGTTGGCTGCACGCCTGCCGCGGCCCCTGGATTCGGCGCCTGTGGCTCAAAATCAACCGCATTGTCATCTGTGTCGCTGTTCCCCTCAGGATGCCTCCCCAGGCTGTATCCCTCGCCCGAGCTCCCCGCCGCATTCCCTTCACCGGCAAAATGCTCGAAGTTGAAGTTCGAGCCGGGGGATACCGCATCGTATCCAAGCGCATCCACCACGTTTCCGTCTATGTCCTTAAGCTGAATATTGTACCTGCCGTTCGGCAAATTCACATTCGGCGCCGTATAGTCGGCATGTGTCACATAAGTTATGCCTGAGGCATCGGTATCGGCCACCACGAGCAATCCCAACCCGTTCCCCTCGTCACTGAATAGTGCGCCTGCCGGGAACATGAAGATGAGTTCCGACTGTCCACTATCGGGGTCGACTCCCATCAGCCGCGAGCCGCTTATATCCGTTCCCGCAGGCCCCACCAGCTCTACAAACGTCCGCCCCTCATCCTGCCCCAGCGCGTCATACAGCACCTCGCTTATTTTTACGGGGTCAGAGGCGGGCGGCTGCACGCCTGCCGCGTAACCCGGATTCGGGTAATCCACCACAAAATCATATGTGTTATTGTCCGTATCAAAGAGCGCCGGATATCTCACAAGGCTGAATCCTTCTCCGGATGTTCCGGCGGCTGTCCCCTCACCGGCAAAGACTCCGAAATGGCTGTTGTCTCCGGGCGTGACACCGTCATAAGCGAGCGCGTCAATAATCCTGCCGTAGTTATCTATAATCTGCACATTATCAGGGCCGTTGGAAAAGTCCATGTCGGGATCGGTGAAGTCGTAGTGCGAGACATAGGTGACGCTATCAGCCTCATCTGCCACCACAAGCAGCCCCAGCCCCCCGCCATCATCGGGGAATACCGAGCCCGGCGGGAATGTGAACTGCTCATCAATACTTCCATCATCTCCGTCAATCCCCACTATCTGCCACCCGCTGATGTCCCTCCCCGCAAAGCCCACCAGCTCTATAAATGAGTGCCCATTATCCTCGCCATCCGGGTTATAAAGGATTTCGCTTATCAAAACTATCGGCAGCTCGGGTTCAGGCGTGGCTGTTGGGATAGCGGCACGGAGCGCATAGACGGCATTGTCGTGGGAACCGACATAGACACGTCCGTCATCGCCGATCGCCGGGGAAGAGTCAAACCAGCTCCCGCTCTCGTAGCTCCCGGCGAGCGTCCCGTCGGAATTGAGCGCGTACAACATCTTGTCCTGCGCGCCCACGTACACCATCCCGTTGCCGCCTATCGCGGGAGAGGAATCAATGTTCATGCCCGCTCCGTAGCTCCAGAAGAACGCTCCCACAGAGGTCAACACATAAAGGTTATTGTCCCTGGAACCGGCATAGACATTTCCGGAAATGCCAATCGCGGGAGACGAGTACACATCGGACCCGGTCAGATATGACCAGGAGAGCGCACCCGCCGATGTGCATGCATAGACATTGTTATCATAGCACCCGATGTAGACGCTGCCGTCGGAGCCGATCGCGGGGGATGATTGCAGTGTGCCGCCTGTCCTATAGCTTCACACGAGCGATCTGCCGGAGTTGATTGCATACACAGTGTCCTTATCACCGGTGCCCCAGAATATCTGACCGTCAGTCCCCACCGCGGGCGACGAGGGATGAGCATTGGTCGCCGCGCCGGTAGTGAAGCTCCATGCCATTTCCCCCATGGAGCCGTCCCACAGGCTGAACGCTATGAGGCTCCGCCGCGCCTGGACATAGACTTCACCCGCAGTGCTTATCACGGGGGACGATGCCCAGGTGTCCTCCGCTCCATCGCCCGGATGGGTATAGCTCCACAACAGGCCGCCAGTGGAATTGAACGCATAGAACCGGTTGTCTTTCGAACCGATGTAGACTTCCTGAGTGGCGCTGATCGCGGGAGACGAGGATATGGCGCCTTCGGTCGCGTAGCTCCATGCAAGCGCTCCGGTTGAAGAATACGCATAGAACAGATTGTCGTCGCTCCCGACGTATATTGTCCCATCCGTACCCATGGCGGGTGAAGAGGCCACGTTGTCAGCCGCCAGATAACTCCACGCGAGCGCGGGCAGCGAAGGCCCCGCGTAGCTACTCCGGCCCGTATGCTGGAGATCGGAATGGAACATCGGCCACGGGCCCTCCGGCCTCGGCGTCGGCGTGATGGTCGGCGTCGGGGTAATCGTGGGGGTTTCAGTGGGGGCCGTGGGCGTGGGGGTCGGTGTCTCAGTGGGCGTAGGAGTTTCCGTCGGGGTCTCGGTCGGAGTAGGTGTAACTGTGGGGGTTTCCGTCGGCGTCAATGTGGGTATCGAAGTCGGCTCGGTGAGCACGTACAGGAAGGTATCATCTGAGCCTACGTATACATTGCCCGCATCTATTGCCACAGACGATTCGACCACACCGCCAGTCGCGTATGTCCACGCCAGTGTGCCATCAGAGTTGAGACTATAAATTATGTTATCCCTGGATCCAACATACACCGTATCAATTCCGCTCACTGCCGGCGAGGAAGAAATATCGCCGCCAGTCACATAGCTCCAGGAGAGCGCCCCGCTCAGGTCAATCACGCAGTACAGACAGTTGTCATCAGAACCCACGTACACCGTGTCGGTGCTTACCGCAGGTGATGAGGAAATAGGCCCTGAGGCGGCATAGCTCCATATCAAGGCGCCGGCTGAGTCAATGCGGTAGAGCTTGTTGTCTCTCGAGGCGACGTACACCGTGTCGATTCCGCTCACCGCAGGAGCGGAAGAGATATCACCAGCCGTTGCGTAGCTCCACGAGAGCAGGCCCCCCCCGTCAATCACGCAGTACAGACGGTTGTCATCAGAACCCACGTACACCGTGTCGGTGCCTATGCCTATCGCAGGCGACGAAAAGATAGGCTCGGAGGCCGCGTAGCTCCACAATAATGAACCGACCGAGTTGAGACTGTAGAGCCGGTTGTCCTCTGACCCCACGTACACCGTGCCGGTGCCGCTCACCGCAGGCGAGGAGGATATGTCGCCGCCCGTCACATAGCTCCACAGCATGGCGCCGCCTGAGTCAATGCTGTAGAGGCAGTCGTCATCGGCACCGATGTTCACCGTGCCGGCGCTTATTGCCGCTGATGAGGAAACAGGCCCGGAGGCGGCATAGCTCCACAGCAATGCGCCGCCTGAGTCAATGCTGTAGAGTCGGGCGTCCTCGGCGCCCACATAGACGGCGCCTGAGGAACTCAACACGGGAGCGGAGGAAATCCCACCGCCTGCTCCGTAACTCCAACGTAGCGCAGGGATGAGAGGGCCTACGGCGGAGCTCTTACCCGTGCGTTGAGGGTCATTACGGAACATCGGCCACCAGCCGCTGGCGGGATAGACGCAGTGGAGAATGATGCACGAAACAATGAGTGCGAGGACAGTCAAACGACAGCGAGGAATTGACTTTTTCATGCGCCCCCCTCCTCTGCTTCGGCGCCTGAGAAACAAACGCTATCGAGTGTGGGAAGATTCCTGTAAGTTTCTGTTACTTTCAGATGTCACAAGGCAGCCCGCTTGACTTTGCCGCGCTTCTTTTGGTAGTATAATAAACACACCCATTTCATCTCCGCAACACCACTAAATAATCCATAAATCATCCATACTGAATGGGTGCCGGCATCCCGATTGATATTATGCATAACCGCTTTTATCTCAGTCCATTAAATCTCGGAATCCCCGAAGGGGCAGAAACGCACGGGCTTACCCGTGGGAGAATGAATAAGCGGCGAGATGGCATAACGGCATGTGGAACTTGACCCCTGCCCGCCGTCTCGGGCGCGGGGCGTATCTTGCGGATCATCATGTTACGTGCTATTTTTATAATGAGGGATGATACATCCCTGACGTTCTCAGCATGCGGAGAATCAGACGCCATGAAAAGGATTTTGGCGGCGGCCCAATTTACTCTCATCGCGATGAGCGCGCTGCCGCTCTTCGCCCAGACCCGCCATTTTCCAGACACCCGAAACGGCATACACCTCTTTTCCGACCAGCTCCAGGACGGGATGACCGCATCGCAATATTCGTTCGCGGCCGGCAGGTATGCGGGATGCCAGAAGATGCGCGTGAGCGACGTGCGGAAATTACGGCTGTACAACCCGACCTTCATCGTGCTGCATTACCAGCTCGGCTGCGGAAACGGTCCCGCGCCCTTCATTGACGGGGATAACTGGATATCCGACTGGGATTACGTGACCGGACAGGAGGGCTGGTTCATGCATCAGGGCGGATCACGCCTCCACCAGTCGGCGTGGGACTGGTACCTGATGGACATCAACAATGCCGCCTATCGAACATACTGGATCGAAAAATGCAAGGATCGCATGCGCGACACGGAATGCGACGGGGTCTTCGCGGACAGCTTCACCGTTGACGGCTATTTCGATCAGCTCACCCCCGCGCATCCCTGGTTTACCGATACCAACCTGTGCCTGGATAACTGGCTGCCGCGTCTTGAGTCTTATGCAGACTCCATCACGAGCAACTTCGCCGCGTCACCCGAAAGGTTTTACTTCCTGCCCAACCTCGGCGGGTTGGTGACGGGCTGGGATACCACCGACTACGCGGCGCTGGGCGATGGCGGCATGGTGGAGGGGTTCGGAGCCTGGGGGAACGGAGACTATTTCAGCCCTGATGACTGGAATCTCCAGATGACCCGCGCCCTCCAGCTCGTGCGGCTGGACAGGATCGTCATCTGCCAGTCGTACACGAGCGATGATAATCTCCGCGAGCGCATGTTCCTCGTCGGCTGCTACCTCCTCATCAAGGGGAACCATACCTATTTCAACATGATCGGCGCCGAGCACGGCGAGGAGCTGCTGTACTATCCTGAATACGGCGCCGCCCCCGGTTCATACACGGGTGAGATCCCCAGCAGCACGGCTGACCTCTACGATTCCGCCACGGGGTGTTACCGGAGGGAATATTCAAACGGCCGGGTCTTCGTCAATCCGGGAGAAACAGATGTCCACATCGGCAATCCGGGCGGCACCTACCAGCTCGTCTCCGCGAGCGGCGGCGGCTCGGTGGACACACAGGGGGGGAATGCAGGCAGCCTCTCATACAGCGCGGTGACGAGCGTCGATCTCCCGGCGCACAGCGCGGCGATACTCCTCGGCGAAGTGCCGTCTACACACCATACCGTGACGCTCGCGCTCGACCGGGCGAGCTTCTCAACCGCCGACGCGCTCACATTGAGCTGGCAGATCGGAGCGGCTTCCGGCGCACCGATACACGTCGCGGACGCCTATGTGGCGGGCATGACGCCGGGAGGAAAACTATATTTCTACAGGCGGGGATTCACCACCAAGACAGCCCCCATCGCCCCCTCGCTGCGGGTGACCGACCGCTCGGGAACACTCGGGCCGTTTTCGCTCGCCGGACTCTCTCCGGGCAACTATGCCTGGTACGCCGTGCTCGCAATCCCGGGGAGCGATCCGCGGAGCGCTTCAAACCGGCTCAGCAACCTGGGCACTATCCCCTTCGCGATCAATTGATCCATGCCGATGCCGCCACCTGGGGTTCTCAATTGGATAATGCAGCAGAAAATGTGGGCTTCTCTCAGAATACGGTCATTGCGAGGGAGTGTAATGACCGCAATGACGGCCTAAAGCCCACACTTATGTGTCCATCATCCTCAATCATGGCGCGATCACCAAGGCGGTGATCGGGACGGCGTGGGCTCCTCACCTCACCCGCCCCTTCATGGCGCGCTCGATTTCCCTCTCGGCCACACGCCTCTTGATCGTCTCCCGCTTGTCGTGGGCCTTTTTGCCTTTCGCCAGGGCCAGCTCCACCTTCGCCCTCCCCTCTTTGAAGTAGAGCTTCAAGGGGATACAAGCGAGCCCCTTCTGGGCGGTCTGCCCTTCGAGGTATGCGATCTCGCGCTTGTGGAGGAGGAGCTTCCGCTTCCTCAGTGGATCGGGATTTTCGCGATTGCCGAACTCGTACGGGCTCACGTGGGCGTTGCAGAGAAACGCTTCCCCACCCGCGACCATCCCGTAGCTGTCGTTGATGTTGGCCCTTCCCTGGCGGAGGGACTTCACCTCGGTCCCCTTGAGGGCGAGGCCCGCCTCGAATGTCTCCAGTATTTGGTAGTCGTGGCGGGCCTTCCTGTTTGTCGCAATCAGTTTGGTCTCTGTCATGGGATGAAAAAGGCCCTCATCCGACAAAAGCCCAGGTATAGAAGCGCGCTACCTAAGTTAGCCCTGCCTTTTTTGTGTGCACCTGATCTCTCTGATCAACCTGATTTTTCAGAGTAATCAGGTCAATCAGGTGCTCATCTCAAAGTTCATTGAAATTCCGAATAGGGAGATCCCACATACTCGTCATTTGAATCTTGTCATTGGGGATTTGGGATTTGTTTGGGATTCGGAATTTGGGATTTGGGATTTATTCCTATTCCTTCCCTCCCACCGTCCCCGGGACCTGATCCTCCTCCAGCTCCGCCTCCTTCCCGGATGGGCTGAGATCAACCTTTTCGGCTTCAATCGTCGCGGGCGCTTCGGCGCGCTCCCCCGAGGCCTTCTCCAGCTTGGCGCTGATCGTGAGATCATTATCAGCGAGCACGCTGATGACCCTGGCGTACTGTTTATAGCCTGGTTTCCGGATCTTCAACACGTAGCTTCCTGCCGCGAGTTTCAGGAGGGATGTCTTCCCATTGCCGATGAGGCTGTCGTTGATATAAATCTCGGCATCGGGTTCCTCGGGGACTGCTGAGATGATCACGTTTCCGTACTCCTTCTCCGCCGCGAGCTCCTTTTCATCCAGGTAGAGCGTGATAGCGCCCTTGTATTTCTTCACCTGATCGGTCACTCCCTCGTTCTCCAGAGAGAGTTTCTTGTAACAATTGGCGACGGTCACGGTTTCGACCTCGTCATCATAGCCGCGCTTGCGCGTCACGATCTCGGAAAGATCAGCGGCGATAAAATGCGCGGACGAATCACCCTCATTGACCGCCGTGTATTTGTACGGAGTGCGGCCCACATAGTGGCCGTTAAAGTAAAGGCGAGCTCCCTGAGGCATCGAATATATCCAGACCTCGCACACCGTCTTGCTCACTCCCTTCAGGTATTTTGTCGTGCAACCGAAGATCGCGCACGCGCCGAACGCCAGCCCCCACAGCATCGCCCGTTTCATTTGCCAGCTCCTTTCATGATCACACCGTCAAAGAAAAGCGGTTCCCTCTCCCCTGACTTTCATCTCCACGGCATTTTGCAATTCTATCACAAGGGTCACGCGGGGCAAATTGTTTTCAGGTGAGGCCATTGCGCGCGATCCCGAGCGGCAACTCGCCCCCCCCGCGCGGGTGCTGCGCTTAGTGGACCCGAAGGTCGGGAGGGAAATGCAGGTAGCAGTGCCGGTTGCGGGAGAGTATCGAGTAGAGCAGATCGACGGATTTACTTTCCGGGAAGGGGCTGTCGAATCCCCCGCTCATGGATGAAAAAACCAGCTCCTTCAAGCTGTCGATCGCCTCGTCAGGCGATCTGCCCAACGCATCGAGGGAGAGCTCAGGGCATCTGGCTTCGTAGTCCCCGCAGGGTCTTTCCGTAATCTCTATTGTGAGATGCAGCCGCTGAACCATAGGTACCCCATCCCACCCAGTTTTAAATATATCAAGTTTGTAGCGCACACCTGTAGCTCACCCTTTAGGGTGAGGCGCTACGCCCGTGGACAATCTTATGGCGCTATTTTCTCGCCGCACAGCTGGAGCAACTCGCTCCAGCGCCTGTCGACGTCCGCCTGTATCTCGGCGACCGCGGGCGCGTTCTCCGGCTTGAGCAGGTGCTGAAACCGCTTCTGAGTTTTGAACCATTCGATGATCGGCACTTTCGTCTTCGGCCGGTAGTTGAGCTTCCACACGCCGTTTTCGATCTCGAAGAGCGGCCAGTAGCACGTTTCGACAGCCATCCTGCACACCTCGAGCGAGTTGCTCATCGGGACGCGCCAGCCCCGGTGGCATGAGGAAAGCGCGTTTATGAATTTGGGGCCTTCGATCCTGAGCGCTTTCTGAACCTTGGTCATGAGATCGAGCCACCTGTGCGGGGAGGCCTGGGCGATGTACGGGATGCGGTGGGCGGCCATGATCCTGGTAAGATCTTTGGGATACTGCTTCTTCCCCTGCGCCGCCTTCCCCACAGGTGACGTGGACGTGGCGGCGCACATAGGTGTTGAGCCGGAGCGCTGTATCCCGGTATTCATGTACGCCTCATTGTCGTAGCAGACGTACAGCATGTCGTGGCCCCGCTCCATTGCCCCTGAGAGCGACTGGAGGCCTATGTCGTAGGTGCCGCCATCCCCGCCGAACGCGATGAACTTGATGTTCTTGCCGATCCTCCCCTGCTTCTTCAGCGACCGGTACGCTGACTCGATTCCGCTCATCGTCGCCGCGGCGTTCTCGAACGCGTTATGCATGAACGGGACGCGCCAGGCGGTATACGGGTAAATGGTCGTCACCACCTCCATGCATCCCGTGGCGCAGGCGCAGACGATCGGATCCTCGGCGGCCATGAGGACGAGCTTGATCGTGATGATGCTCCCGCAGCCGGCGCACGCCCTGTGCCCAGGGCTGATCGGTATCGGTTTCTTCGAGAGCTCCTTCAGATTGATCGCCATAACAACGTCTTTCAAACCACTGAGAACACTGAAGCCACTGAAATTATTTTTTATAACAACTCGGTTTTCAGTGTATTCAGTGCCTTCAGTGGTTAATTCAAATCTATTCCCTGACCCCCAAATGAATCGCTTGGCGCGCGTCGGCACGGCCTTCGGCCAGATCATCGAAGACAGAGCGGATCATCACGGGGCTCAGGTCCCTGCCGCCGAGGCCGTAGACGTAGTTGCACACGTCCGCGTCGCTTTTCTTATAGAGGGCCGATTTCACTTCGGGCGCGAGCGGCCCGCCAACCGCGTTAAACCCCTCAGCCCTGTCCAGCACCGCGATCGCCCTGGCGTGCCCTATCGCACGGGCCAACTCCCCATCGGGGAATGGGCGGAATACGCGCAACTTCAGGACGCCGACCTTCCGCCCCCTGTTCCTCAGCTCGTCCACCACCGATTTAACCGTGCCCGCTGCAGATCCCAGGCACAGGATGATATACTCCGCGTCGTCCGTCCGGTACTCATCGAAGAACCCGTAGCCGCGCCCCGTGAGTTTTCCGTACTCCTTCCCGATCGCCAGAATCACCTCTTTCGCGCGCGTCATCGCCTCCGCCTGCTGCTTCTTGTGTTCGAAATAGTAGTCCTGCAGGTCGAGGGCCCCGAAGGTAATCGGGTGGTCCACATCGAGCAGTGGATATGCGGGCCGCCACTCGCCGATAAACTTCTTCACCGCATCGTCGGCCAGGGTCTCGACCCTCTCGAGCGTGTGGCTTATGATGAATCCGTCGAGCGTGGGCATGACGGGAAGGAGGACGTCCGGGTGCTCGGCGATCCGCACCGCCTGCACGACATTGTCGTAGACCTCCTGGGGATTCTCGCTGTAGAGCTGTATCCAGCCGCTGTCGCGGCAGCCCATGGAATCGCTGTGGTCGCAGTGGATATTGATCGGGGCGCTGAGCGCACGGTTGACCACGGTCATCACGATCGGGAGGCGCGTGGAGGCGGCGATATACACAATCTCCCACATGAGGGCGAGGCCCTGAGAGCTCGTCGCCGTCATCACGCGCGCGCCGGCGGCGCACGCGCCCACGCAGGCGCTCATAGCGCTGTGCTCCGACTCCACGAGGACCACTTCGGTCTTCACAATGCCGTCGGCGACGAACTGCGCAAATTTCTGCATCAGCTCGGTCTGAGGCGTGATCGGGTAAGCCGCGACAACGTCAGGCTCAATCTGGCGCATCGCCTCTGCCGCGGCTTCATTTCCCGTGAGGGCTGCAATTCTTTGCATGGTATTAACTGCTCCCGCGACGACCGGGAGAGAATGATCTACCCCTTCTTCTTTGAGTGGAAGCACCCTTTCCTGTCGGCGTCCACGGATCCTTCGGTTTCCAAAACCATTTTAATCGCCTTGACGGGGCAGATGGTGGCGCAGATGCCGCACCCCTTGCAATGATCGTAGTCGTAGCCCACCATTTTCCCTCCCTCCACATCGATGCACACGTCGGGGCAAAACAGCCAGCATTGAAGGCAGTTGGTGCAGGTATCCTTATCAACGAGAGGACGATAGGTTCTCCAGCCGCCGGTTTTGTACGCGGCGGCGTTCCCCGCCTCGAGGATGAGCCCGCCGATCGCCAGTTCCTTATATCCCTTTTCCTTAGCCATTCTTCTTCACCTCGGCATAGGCCCGCCGTATGGCCCTGAGGTTGCCTTCAATCGTTTTCTGGTCAAATTTTTTCGAAAATTCACCCTTCACATCCTCGCAGAGCGCGTCCAGATCGAGCAGCCCGGCAACCTTGAGGAGCGCCCCCACCATCGGCATGTTTGGAATGGGCCTTCCTATCTCATCAAGCGCAATCTTCGTGGCATCGACGGTCCAGACCACGCCGTGGCACTGCGCGCCGAACGCCTTCCCCGGCTTCTTCGTGTTGACGATGATCGCCCCGTCGTCTTTCAGCCCCTCGCACACATCCTCGCTCCCCACCAGGCTTTCGTCGAGCACCAGCACCAGATCGGGGCTGTACACGGAGCAGTGCTCCATGATCTTTTCAGAGCTGATCCTCGTAAAACCCTTCATCGGCGCGCCCGAGCGCTCGGGGCCGTATTCCGGGAACCCCTGGCTGAATTTTCCCTCGTGTATGGCGACGGCGGCGACAAACTCGCAGGCGGTCTTGACCCCCTGCCCCCCCCGCCCGTGCCACCTGATTTCGGTGAGATTTTTCATGGTTTCAGCCTTGTGGCGAAGAAATTACGGTTGAAACATGATATCACGGAGAGAGGGGAAAGGCAAACGGAAAACCCCACCCGTGGAGAGCCGGGCCCACCGCGAGCTACATCTCCTGTCGGCCGTCCAGGGCTTTGCTGATCGTCACCACGTCGCTGAAATCGAGGCTGCTCCCCATCGGGATCCCGTGGGCGATGCGGGTCACCTTCACCGGGGACGCCTTCAGCGCCTTGGCGAGATAGAGGGCCGTCGCTTCACCCTCGACATCGGAGCCGGTTGCGATGATGACCTCCTTGATGCCGCCCCGCTTCACCCGCTCGATGAGCTCCTTTATCCGCAGGGCGTCCGGCCCGACGTTGTCGAGAGGGGCTATTTTCCCCATGAGGACGTGGTAGAGGCCGCGGTAGCTCCCCGCCTTCTCTACCGCCACCATGTCAGCCGGGCACTCGACGACGCAGAGGGTATGGGAGTCACGGCGCGCATCGGAGCAGATCGGGCAGGGGTCAGCTTCCGCCACGCTGTAGCAGACCGAGCAGTGGTGAATTTTCTTCCTCAGCTCCGCGAGCGCTGCGGCGAGTTCGGCGCTGTCAGACGCAGGCGCCTTGAGGAGGTGGAAGACAATCCGCTCCGCGCTGCGCGGCCCTATGCCGGGGAGCTTGGTAAGCTCCTTGATGAGTTTCGCAATTGGCTGGGGGTAGCGCATAATCAAATCCCAAATCCCAAAATAGAATGAATAAGAAGGCCGACTCTTAAAACCGGCGAGGCTGGAATAATGATCATGTATAGGAAACCGTAAAGAGATCGGTGACACTGTTAAAAGGGCAGGGGCAGATCCCCGGCGATTTTCTTCATTGATTCGGCGGCGAGCCCCTTTACCTTCTCCCGGGCTTGGTGTGCTGCTTCGAGCACCATCTCTTCGAGCGCGCGCGCGTCGCCACGGGCGAGCAACTCAGGCCCGATGGTGACCTTCGTGATCTTCATCGTGCCATCCATCCTGACGCTCACCGGCCCCTTGCACGAGGTGCCCTCCGCCTCCACTCCCGCGAGTCCCTCGCTCACCTTGCCCATCTCGCGCTTCAGCTTGTGGGCCTGCTTGAGCATATCGAATATGTTCGCCACGAACCATTCCTCCAGGGCAACCGCTATTTCTTAATGTCAATCACCTGCGCCTGGAACATCTCCAGTGCCGACTGGATCAGGGGATTCTTCTTAAGGTTCTGGATCTCCTTGCGCGGGGCGGAGCCTCGCTCCACTGTTTCTTTCTTCTCTATTTTCTTTTTGATGTCAAAACGGATGCCAACGTCAGCCCCGAGCCTCTCGCAGAGGATATTCTTCAGAAGCTTTTTATGCTGGGGGTGATCCAAGGAATCGCGGTGATACGCGCGATCCTCCGCGAACTCAACACACAGCACCCCCTCCGCGAATTCCGCCGGCCTCCCCTCAATGAGATAGGATTTCAGCAGCGGCCGGACTGTCGCAACACGCTCCAGCACCTCAGACCAGACCGCATGGACGCGAGCCAGCACCTCTCCATCAGCTGGTGGGCTGCGACGAGGCCCCTCAGTATCACCAGCCACCTGCGGGACTTGAGGTTTCACCGGGGCTGCGGCAGCAGGCGCGTCCGGTGGAGTATCATTCTTGACTTCCGCGGCGGCGCCTCTCCCGGCCGTAGCCTTCTTCGCCTCCGCGCGATCCCTCCCCGCCGAGGACGCGGATGGCCTGAAGAGATCTCCTGCCGCGCCATGGGCATCGCCCGGGGGGTTACTATCCTCCGCTGATCCCGTGAGCCTGCGCTCGAGCATCCTGATCTTATTCAGAATCTCGGGGAGCGAGGCAACCTCTTTCACCTTCGCCGCCTTCAAGAAGGCCAGCTCCAGGAGGATCCTCGGCGAGAGGGCCCACTTCATCTGCTGATCGGCCCTCGTGAGCACCTCCAGCACATAGAGTATCCCTTCCAGTGTTATTTTTTTGCTCTGGCTCGAGATCGCTTTCCACGCCTCCGGAGAGACACCCGCCCCGCCCTCATCGCCTCCCTGTACCAGAACGAGCATGATGGACCTCATGTACGTGATCCAGTCAGCGAGGAAGAGGGGCAGCTCCTTGCCCTCCCCGGCGATGGCCCCGATGAGTTCGAGCCCCTTGCGGAAATCGCCATTGATGAGGGCGTCCGTCATCTCACGGAGGACGGATTCCTTCACGAGCCCGAGCATGGAGATGACATCCTCCTCTCCTATCCTCCCCTCGGAAAATGAGACGAGTTGATCCAGGATGCTCTCCGCGTCCCTCATGCTCCCCTGGGCGTAGCGGGCGATCGCGAAACAGGCCTCCTCATCGATGGAGATCTTCTCTGATTTCGCGATGCGGGTGAGGCGGTCGACAATCTCTTTCGGAGAGATGCTGCGCAGGTCAAAACGCTGGCAGCGGGAGAGGATCGTCGCCGGAACCTTGTGCGGCTCGGTCGTGGCGAAGAAGAACTTCACGTGCGGGGGTGGCTCCTCGAGCGTCTTGAGGAGGGCATTGAACGCGTCCGTGGTGATCTGGTGGACTTCATCGATGATGTAAATCTTATACCTGCTGGAGCTCGGGGCAAACTTCACATTCTCCCTGAGCTCGCGAATCTGATCGATGCCCCTGTTCGACGCGCCGTCAATCTCCAGCACGTCCATGCTGTTGCCGGCGATAATCCCCTTGCACGAGGGGCAACGGTCGCAGGGGGCGGCGGCTGAGCCCTTCTCGCAATTGAGCGCCTTCGCCAGTATGCGCGCCATGCTCGTCTTGCCGATGCCCCGGGGCCCGGTAAAGAGGTATGCGTGCGCCACCCGGTCCCTGGCGATTGCGTTTTTGAGCGTCGTGGTGACATGCTCCTGGCCCACGACCTCGTCGAACTGCTGCGGCCGCCACTTCCGCGCGAGTACCTGGTACTCCATAATAACTCCTTAATAAAAATACTAGGAAACCACTGAGAACACTGAAGACGTTGAATTCATGGGATATTAATTGGTCCTTTCAGTGTACTCAGTGCCCTCAGTGGTTCATACTCAGTTGTTCTTTTTCCGTGGTGATTGTAGCATAGCGGGCGTTTTCTCACCAGTTGTCCTGAAGCTCCCGACCCCGAGTTCGAATTCTCCAAGGTGTTTCATGAAAAGCGCCGGGGTTGAGGTATAGGTGATCGTGTAGAACCTATCCCCCTTGATGAGCATCACCTGCTTGCTCTGGATCTCAGTTTCCATCTCCTGATGGCGCGCGGAGAGGCAGAAGGCCTTTGCCCCGTCCAGTTCACGCCACTCCTCTGCCGTCACCGAGTAGCCGGGGTAGCTCTGCCGGAACATATCTTTCATTTCTTTCACCGCAGCCTCGGTGAGTTCTTTCTGCCCGCCGGCAGAGGCCCAGGTAACGCTCATGTTCATGCCGGGATCAGCGCGGCAGAAGAAGATGACGTCTATGGGCCGGATATCTCCCTCGTGCCTCGCCCAACCCTCAGGGCAGGTGATACGATACCCGCCGCTGCTGCTCACGTACTCGCGCTTTTCCGCTTTCACTGCGGTGCTCACTTCTTTCCCTTTAGGCGTGCCCTCCCCCTGTGCCCCGGTAAAAGGAACGGGTGCTGCAAAAAAATACGCGAGCACAAAAATTGCCGGCGTCTCTATTCGCCAAAAAGGAGATCGGGCCATGGCCGTATGCGAACCCCCGGTGATCGGTGGAGAAGACTATCGATTTTGCGCAAGGATAATTTATCACGCCGGCGGGTGCGGGGCAAGAACTTGTTTCCCCCCATAGCACAGCGGGACCACGCAGTCCAAAAATGGCGGATAACATATCGAAACGGGCAGCGCGCAGGTTTGACGATTGCTGATAAATGATGTATATTGTATGTGGATAGATAAAACTAGCGAAGCTGCGCCTCCCCGGCGCGTACCGGCACGGGGCGGGCAAACCGACAAGGAGCAAGCCATGGTAACTGCTCGGTCAAGGGGAGATCGCATGAATAAAAAACAGATATCCATGGTGGCGCTCATACTAATCTTCTTGGGAGCTTTCTCCACTTCCGGATCTCTGGCGCAGAATCTTGAGATCTACTGCGTGTGGGGAAATAACCACCAGGGGACATGTACGATGGTCAGGGGACCCAACGGGACGGTGACGCTCCTCGATGAGACCGGTGGATCGCCCGAGGCAAACTTGCTCTACAACGATATCCTTGTCCCCAAAGGGATTACCTATATTCGCTACGCCACCGCCTGTCACTATGACGGCGATCACATCGGCGGGCTCGACGACCTTGTGTCAAAGATGGGCGGCACAAGCCATTTTGGTACCTTCTATGACCGCGGAGGTACAGTGGATGATGATGGCAATGCAATATCAGCGGCTTACCTCGCCACCGTCTCAGGCAAGAGGCAGACGCCGAGCCTGGATGGATCAAGCGATATCGATCTCGGCAACGGCGCTATCATCCGCTTCCTCTCCCTTGGCGCACCAAACACGACACCGGCGCTCTACATAAGGGGGAGGCCTAACGTCACCTCGGGGATATCGGAAAATAATAAATCAATCTCCGTTCTTGTCACCTATAACTGCTTCGACTTCTACTTCGGCAGCGACCTCGAAGGCACAGGTGAACAGGCTGTAGCGCAGGTGGTAACCCAGGACTTGGGCAGAAATATTGATGTTCTCCACGTGGATCATCACGGATCTGACACCCACGGCATAAACTCGCTGACATTCTTTCAAACCATGGATCCGGAAGTAGCGGTGATCTCTGTCTGGAGTAACTCCTACGGGCATCCGAGGAGAGATACGGTGGAAAACCTCGAACAGGTGGTGGAGCCGCTCCCCCAGCGCATCATACGCCTCGCCCCGGGCGACGTGGGCGACCCTGACTGGGCCCCGGAAGATATGCCTTACTGCCTCACCACGAACAGGCACCTGGTGATCACCACGGATGGAATAACCTACACGGTGAGCACTGTCCCCCGCAGCGGCGGTAATGACATAACCGAGCCGGGATTGAACAATCATTCAACTGACCAGGGATGCGTTGCTCCTACCGCCACACCACCACCTCCTCCCACGCCATTGCCGCTCATCCTGCGTCCGGATAAAACAGTTTTCGCAACGGCCGGCAGCATAACGATCACCGCCGATGTCAGGGCGACTGCAAACTTCACGCCCTATGTCCGTCTCGCCCTGCCGGGAGGTAAATATCTCTACCTTATGAACGGCGGCCGGTTTGCGCGGGGGGCGAAACCCTTCATTAAGGGACATCTTACATTGCGTACGGCCATCGCCGGCTACAGAGTGGCCCAGATCGCGTTCTCCGGGATAGCGCCCGGCAACTACGCGCTCCAGGGGGCGCTCGTGAGGAGCGGTCGTATCATTGACGGCATAAACGAGACGACGCTCACCGTGCAATAGTACTGGGAGTTTCCCCTTTTTTGCTAAATACCTTAAATGTTTTACCACGGAGTACACAGAGAAGTTCAAGAGTTTAACCGCGGATTAATATTAACCACAGATGAACACAGATACACACAGATTAATCTCTTCCCAGAAACCAGAAACTAGAAACTGTTGTTGCTGTTTTAACAATCTCCGCTCTCTCCATGCCTCAATAAGTGGAACATTACCCCATCCGCGGCAAAACCTTAATCCGTTTCTCCGTGAGCCTCAGTATTACAAGTGTGCAAAACCTTTTTATTTGAGAAAGTTTTTCAAACTGCATGATGATCTTTTTACCACTGAATAATCTGTGTCTATCTGTGTGAATCTGTGTCACACGTTAATCTCTGTGTCCTCTGTGCTCTCTGTGGTTACTTGAATCTTGGTTGCGGCCCCGCATGCGGGGCCGCGCTGTACTCTCCGTGGTGGAAACGCCATGGCTACTTTCCATAATCTTCAGTTCAATTGCCACAGCTCGCTTCCCATAAGAAATGAGGGGGGATTTGAGTCCCCCCCCTCATCACAGGTGCCTCCTGTTCAGACGATCAGGACTTCGCGCCCATCTTGGCCTTTAACTGCTGCATCTTGCTCGGCGTCGGCGTGTGCGCCTCGTTTATGAATTTGGCAACGCTCGCTGCGGCAGACTTCATGAGCGAGGTCTCATCGCCGCGGAACATCGAGGTGAGCCTGCCGCGGGCAATCGCGCGCCCCAGCTCCTGCCCGCTCGCCTTGTCCTTGACAAACGTGTTCACGGAGAAGAGGCCGGCCTTGGTCACGACCCGCTTCGCCCCCTTGTCAGGCGCCTTGTAATCCGTGACCATGCCGCCGACAACGAGCGTCGGCTCTGCCGAAGCTCCCCCGGTTGCAGGCCCGACGTTCGGGAACAGTCCGCGCGCCTTGATCGCCGCGATGACCTCGTTCTGCAGCTCGTCCACCAGTGCCGCCGGCGCCAGGTCACCCACGCCGCTTGTGAATTTCTCCACCTCGACGTTTTTGTACGTCTTGAGATCAGCGGTGATCGGCTTGATCACCTCAACGTCCGCCTTCTGTCCGGTGGCCTCCTCAAATCCCATCTTCGCGATTGAGAAACACCCCGCCATAGAAAGCGATAGCACCAACAGCAACACGTACCACAGGTACTTCATGGATGCCCTCCTTTCTTGTTACTCTCGCCACATGCAATTCACACTCAATTATGCCGATGCTATCTTAAAAGTCAATAGTGAGCCGCACCCCGAAATGGAGGACAATGTAGGGGTCATCCTACCCGCGTGAGCAACGCGGCAAGCTTGATACTCGCCCGCCTCAGGCGGGAAACTTGTCCTGAGCGAAACCGAAGGATCACGCCCCCACAAATTGCGGTGATACTCATCCCATCATAATTGAGGGACTACGCTCCGGAATATATAGAGTAGTACGCCGAGGGAGAACATGAGATAATTTCTACGTCATTATGGAATCCATCCGTTTTTTCATCCTTGAGAAACGGGGACGATGGGGCGCCGATGTCCTCATCCTCTCCCTTTTCTTTGCCTTCGCATTCTTTCAATGCCTGGGAGAATATCCGCTCATGGACCCTGACGAGGGGCGCTACGCGGAGGTTCCTCGGGAGATGCTCGAGAGCGGGGGATTCGTCACGCCGCACCTCAACTATGTGCACTTCTTCTTCAAACCACCCCTCTTCTACTGGATGAACGTGATCTCACTCAAGGCATTCGGCGAAAGCGAGTTCGCCGTCCGCTTCCCGAGCGCCCTCTGTGGATTCCTCGTGCTCGTGCTGACCTATTTCATCGGGTGGAAGGTGTTCGGGCGCAGGGCGGCGCTACTGTCCGCCGTCATCCTGGGGACCTCCGGAGGCTATTACACCTGTTCGCGGCTCAACCTCATCGATATGCCCCTGACACTCTGCGTAACGGCAGCCCTCGGTTTCTTCCTTCTCGCGTCCATTGAAACGGAGCGACACAGGGGTTTCTATTTCCACTTCTTCTATATCTTCATGGCGCTCGCGGTGCTCATCAAAGGCCTCATCGGGATCATCCTGCCCGGCATGGTGATCTTCTTTTACATGCTCCTCATGCGCCGCTGGCGGCTCCTGCGGGAAATGCGCCTTCTTGCCGGCGCGCTCATCGTCATCGGCATTTGCGCCCCGTGGTTCATACTCGTCTCGGTAAAAAATCCAGGTTTCATGAAGTTCTTCTTCCTCCGCGAGCACGTGGGAAGATTCATCTCGCAGATACACCAGCGCCACGAGTTCTTCGGGTTTTTTGTGCCCGCGCTATTGGGGATGATGTTCCCATGGTCATTCTTCCTGCCCGCGGCTGTTGCTCGATTCTGGAGTGCAAGAAAATCAGATGATTATGCCGCCTGGCTTTTTCTCGTCCTCTGGGCGCTCGTCATTCTCATTTTCTTTTCCTTCTCTGAATCGGCGCTCCTCACCTATATACTTCCGATCTTCCCGGCAGTCGCCCTGCTCACAGGCGCAACACTCTCGGCCGCTTTTGACCGGTGGTCCGGATGGATAAGATGGCCGTCGTTAATCATTGCTCTCGTGTTCTGTGTCGGCGGCGCCGGTGTGATTATATATCCCCATCTCGCTCGCATAACCGAAGTAACCCCGGGCATGTGGATCGCGCCCGGCATCATAGGGATTGTCGGAGGGGTTCTCTCTTTCAGGTTCACGCGGAGGGCGAACGCGGCGGGGCTCTTTTTCACGCTGTGCGTCATGCTGTACCTGATCCAGGTGATCGCGGCTAAAGTGATCCCCACCGTATTCCTCGCTGAGCGAACGACAAAAAAGCTGGCGCTGATCGCGAGGGAGAAAGTGGGGTCGGACACGCTGATCGCGAGCTATATGTACCAACCATCGCTCGCGTTTTACACGCACAGGAAATTCGTCATGGTGGATGCCGATAGCACAATAGACCTCGATCCCAGCCGAGGCCCGGGAGGAGATACCTCCCTGTTCCTTGATATCAACCAGTTCATACAGGCGTGGGACTCAGGCAAACCGATAATCGTCCTCTTGAAGGAGCGCGATCTGGCATCGCTGCGGGAGAAGGTCAAAGCGCCGGCGGTTGTCCTCGGTCAACAGGGCGATAAGATCCTCGCCACCAACCGGTAGGGGAATAGCGATTCACCATCCCCACTATTTCCCGGAACAGACGTAATGCGAGAGGAAGCGCGGTCCCACGCAATTACGACATAGTTCTGGATGTGTCGAAGGGCGGTTGTGAGGCGCGTGATAAAATAGCTACCCACACTACGGAAATAGGAAGCGGCCATTGCCAATGAGCAGGAGAGTATTCCCATGCGCATATTCCTGATTCACATCCGAGACCCACAGTTTTACGCGCTCCCGGAACGAACTCGTGTTAAAAACGGAAATATCCGTGTGACAGGCTTCCCGCCGATCGGAATCATGTCGCTCTCCGCGGTGCTCAGGCGCGCCGGCCACGAGTGCGTCCTGTTCGACCAGGCTAATCCTGAAACACCCCGCGAGGTTATCATCGAGGAGATCCACAGGCAGCGACCGGCCCTCGTCGGCTTGAGTTTCTTGAGCACTACCAGTTACCCGTATGCGAAGATCCTCGCCCGCCAGATCCGCGCCGCCGACGCAAAGGTGTTGCTGGCATTCGGTGGTGTGTTTGCCACGCTGAACGCCGAGCATATCAAGCTTCAGTGCCCCGAGGTGGACTTCGTCTGCCGCGGCGATGGCGAGCAACTCATCCTCGATCTCGTGGAGCGTCTGGACGATCCCGCAGGCGTCGCGGGGCTCACCTGGATGAAGGATGGCCAGGTGGTACACAACCCCAACCGCGAGATGGACCGCGACCTCGACCAGTGGCCGTTCCCCGACCGTGACGGCCTGCCGTTAGAGTTCGTCGAGTCGATGCCGCTCGACGTGCCGGTGGTTTTATCCATGGAGCGCTTCACGACCATGCAGACCTCCCGCGGGTGCCCGTGGCAATGTGTATTCTGCGACGTTCCGATTTTCAGCGAGGGGAAGTGGCGCTCTCGCAGTCCGCAGCACGTGGTTGACGAGTTGGCACACCTGCAAAAACTTGGCTACGGTTCGGTCTACTTTGTCGACGATAACTTCCTTCTGCAGCCCAAGCGGATCGAGGCGATCTGCAAGGGGATCAATGACACCGGGATCACCATCCGGTGGGGCTGCGAGGGGCGCGTTGACTCAGTGGTCCAGCATCTTTTCCCCGCCATGGCCAAGGCACACTGTCATGCCCTTATGTTCGGGATCGAGAGCGGCAGCCAGAAGGTGCTCGATCGGCTGGGAAAGAAGCATACGCTGGCGGAGGTTGAGAGCGCGGTGGCGAACGCCAAGCGGGCGGGAATCGATATCGTCCACGGGTTCTTTGTCGTCGGCAGTCCGGATGAGACCATCGAGGATATGAAAGCAACCTTCGATTTCGCATCAAGGATCCGACTGGATACCTTCTCGTTCAACCGCCTCTGCGTCTACCGCGGCACACCGCTCTGGCAGGAGTACGTAAAACGCGGCTTGATACAAGACGAGACCGATTGGTACAAGTACTTCAAATGCTCCGAGATCGATCCCACCTGCCTTTCGGGCGAGGTGATCAACCGCGAGCGCATCGCCGGCATGCGGCGGCTCTTTCTCTACAAGATGACGCATTACCCGGGCCAAATGCTGCGCATACTTCGCCGCTTCGCCCGCTCTATGCCGCTGTGGGACATTCTGTATCTCATTATTAAGCCCTTCCTCGGGAAGAAGCGCGGCAGGACGAGGGCGGAACGGGTGTCGCGCGCGGTCACGTGAGGGATGAATCGAAGGCCTGATGCCACAAAAAATAAACCGGAGATTCAAGGCAGTTTTACCCCAACCCTCCGGTTCGAATACTTCCAAGCGGTATTTTTCTAACGCTGCTTTTACCAGAAACTAGTGACTATTGACTGTTGTTGCTGTAGTACTGGCGCCCCACACGGTTGCCAGTTGGAACCAGATTGTCAATTGGCTGAACGAAATGAATATCCTGAGAGAATCCTTTGCCGAATCCGCTATTTAGCGCCCTTCAGCCTGCTTTACTCACACCCCTCTTGGGTTTGGAACCTCGATCCTGATATCACTATTATTTCCTCGCTGTATGGCAAGCGTAACTGCTCAGGAGCCAGAATTCAGGAGTCAGGAGCCAGGAGTTGGAATGAGGACGCCGGCGGCGACATTTGAGGACTTGGGATACGGCGATGTTTCCGAGTTAATGCAGTTACTCGAAGAGGTCAGCAAGCTCCTGGAAGCTTATGCGCGATCCATTCCGGATTCTGGCTCCTGACTTCTGACTACCTGAGTAGTTACGAGTTTTGACACGAAAGGGCCACGCTCTTTATCTGGCATCCGGAATGCGGTATAATTTGGGGGCCCGCCACCTTATCACAGGCGGACGGTAATCCCGTGGCATTTATGCGACGACCCTCGCACAATCGCCCAGGCGCCGTGCGCCTGGCTGTTGCTCTGCTTTCTACCGCGCTGTCCCTCTGCCTCCCCGCACGCGCCTGGGATAAGGGCACGGCGGATGCGATCAGGGGAGCGGCCCGTTCGTCCCTACCCGGCGAGATCGCGGCCTTTCTCGAACGGGAGAACTCGTTTTTCATCCAGGGGTGGGAGGCCGACGAGGAGACCCTCGCACGCTACGCGGGCTTCGCCACATACGACAGCGCGGGCTACGCCGCGGGGAAGCTGGGCTCCCAGATAACGCTGCTGCGCGACCTGTTCCCGCGTGAACGAACTCCTTACATGGCATACCGCCTGGGGATCCTTGCGCGACTCGTGGCGGACCTCAACTCTCCCTTTGCGACCGCCTCCTCTCCTCAGGAACAGAAGCTGCGCGGCCGGTTCATGCGGGATGTCGAGGCCCACCGTGCCGCGCTGCGAGGCGCGCCGCAGCCGCCGCGCGTTCTCCGTAACCCCGGCGCGGCCGTCGCGACCGCTGTGAAAAGGGCCTCCGGGTGGGCGGGCCCGGTGCGGGCGCAGTATCTCTCGGGCAGGGGGTACAACGTCATCGTGCAGCAGGCCGCTGCGACATTCTATCGGGCGTCTGCGCAGATGGTGCCGGATGTACTCTTCACAGTCGGGTCCGGCGGAGGCGGCACAGCGGAACTCGGCGCGCGATACGGCTACTATAACGACGCCTGCGATTACTATCTCCGGCGTGGAATGGCGCAGGATGCGCTCGCGGCGTACAACAGTGTTGCAGACATTGCCCCCGCGATCCAGGCCGGCAGCATGGTCTCTCTCCAGGACGCGGTGGAAAAGTACAGTCTCAATCTCCACATTCTCTCACTGGAGGAGAACCTGCGGAAGGCGGGGATCTCTCCGGAGCGGAAGGCGGGGGAGCAACTGATGGCGTCTTTCCTTTCAGGGCTCGCACGATTCGCGGTGCGCAGCCTGGACGCCCGGCGGGAGGAGGACTCCCGATTCGCGCTGTCGCTCTGCCTGCGCGAGGGTTACCTCCCCGACCGGACGCTGCAGAATTGCCGGCGCCTCTACGGACTGGAGGGGCTGAAGAACCTTGATGTGCCCGAGAACGCGTGGAAGATCTACCGAGAGGCCAACAGCTTCGAGGCAGCTGCCGGCAGGGCCTGCGATGAGGGGAAACTCTGGGTGGCCAACGACTCGTTCCTCCATGCGGCGGCGCTGTACTCCGCCATCCCCGAGAGCGTGCGGGAGCTGAACCGTGCGAGCAACGCGAGAATAGAGCAGATCAGGGGAATGATGCGATCGCTCCCGCTGTCCGCGCTGCTCTCGGAGAATCTCTTCCATGCCGCCGTTGACTCCCTGGCAGCCGGGAACGGGGACGCCGCGGTACGCGATCTCCAGCTCATCCAGACCTGGAAGCCCGGCGATGCCGAGGTGCGCGCCACCATCGGCGATGCTGAGGCGCTCCGGATTTTCACACAGGGGAAACAATTCGTGGAAAGCGGTGACTACGCACGCGCCGCAGAACAGTTCCGCGGACTGGTGCAGCGCTACCCCGGCAGCCCGCTCTCCGCCTCCGCCCGGGAGATGCTCAAGCTATACGAGAAGATGCAGGCCGAGAATAGAGGAAAGCTCCTGACCCTGCTGCGGTCGGCGTACGAGGCGTCGTTCGTCGGCGACGAAGACACGGTCTACCAGCTCTGCGACGAGATACTCGCCTCCCATCCCGAGGACGACCTCCGGGACAGGGCGCAGCTGCTGATCGCGGTGGCGTGGTACGAGTCCAACGGTAAGGGCTACCAGAAAATCGACCGGATATTCAGGGACCTGCTCAAGCAGCAGGTCATTGAGCAGGATGGTGACGAGCTCGTCATGAAAAAGAGCATGGATTTTTATTTCGGCCTCGCGGATCCTTTCCCGCGGATGGAGCTCTCGGAGTTCAAGGAATCTGTCCTGGCGAAGCTTGGCCCCAAGGGCGCCGGGCTTCTGTCGTCGGAAGAGGGTGCCGCCTCGGCGAAGGAGTTGGAGAGTGCGAAGGACGAGGCGCAGGGGGCCCTTGACGATATCGACGCGAAAATCGAGCAAGCGGAGGAAGCCATCTCGGAGGTGGAGAGCGATCGCAACATGGAGCTTGAGAGTCAGGGGGAGGACCTGGATGATGCGCGCGACATCCAGAGCGAGGCGAAGACCCTTTTTGAAGACGGCGACTACGAGGGGGCGAGGAAGAAGGCGGAGGAGGAGGCCGCGGAGGTGGAGAGGATCACGGAGCAGATGGAGTAACTCAAGGATTAAAGTATCCGGGTGAGCGATAATGATGAGGTGAGCGAGGAGTGAGAACGAAGAAAGCGGCAAAGGTGTACCGAGCCTTGTCGGAGGCATGGGAGCGCAACAGGATGCTGTATCTCTGCGTGCTCGCGTCCGTGCTCGCTCATTTCTTCGCCCTCGTATCCGTGGGGCCTCCGTGGAGGGCACGGGAGTCGCGGTTAAAGCCCCGGGCGGTGAAAGTCGTCTCGCTCAGGATCATGCCGAGGATGGTCGCCCCCGCGCACCCCGAGGAGAAGCGCCCGTCGGCACCGACCGTCAGCGCGCCCCCCGCGCCTGCCCCCCGCAAGGCCCCGGAGAAGGTGTATACGCGGGAGGCTGAACGGGATCTCGCACGACGGCGTTCGCAGGAGGTCATGGGCAAGTTCGCCCGCCCACCGGCCGCAAGGGCGAGGGACGTACTGTTGGAAAAGGGCAAGGAGGCCCGGGCGTGGGCGTCGCGGGAGTTTGCCGCGTATGAGGAGTCCCTCACGCATGAGGAGGCGGGTGAAGTGGGCTTCCGGCGGGTCGTAGATCTTAAGGCGAGCTCTGATTCCCAGATCTCCCGGCTCATGGAACACTACAAGATGAAGATCGGGTACGGCAGTCGCGCCGTCACCGATCTTAACCTCCAGTTCACCTCCGCGTGGCTCCTCACAAAGGGGCAGATCAGGAACTATCTCGCGAGACACACCGTCGCAGGGTCCAGGAAGATCCTCGCATCCCCGTCCCCCGGGGTATCGGAGGTAGCGCTCAGGGAGTCGGGGGAGGGGGCGCCGCGGCCGTACATCGAGCCCACTATCGCCGCGCTCGCGGCGCTTCTCGCGGCGGAGGAAAAATATTTCTCCTCCACCGGGGCGTCGCCGGAGGAACTGGAGTGCCTGGTGTTCATGCCGGTCTGGAGCTACCGCGGGCCGGCGTTCACCGTCGCGCGGGCGGAGAAGAAAGGCGTCCCGCAGAAAGAAAAACAGAGGGACGGGATAAGGATGGCGGATGGCACGGTGGCACAGGATGCGCGCAGATGAACGCGGATAAGGGAAGGGATCTTCTGCACGCCGATGAACACAGGTAGGCACCACAACAGGGTAACTGCTAAGGAGCCAGAATTCAGGAGTCAGGAGCCAGGAGTTGGAATGAGGACGCCGGCGGCGACATTTGAGGACTTGGGATACGGCGATGTTTCCGAGTTAATGCAGTTACTCGAAGAGGTCAGCAAGCTACTGGAAGCTTATTCGCGATCCATTCCGGATTCTGGCTCCTGACTTCTGACTACCTGAGTAGTTACACAACAGGAAGCAAAAGGGGAGGCATCGAAAATGCGGGCGATGCGAGTTCTAGGGATAACAGAGAAAGGAGGCGATGCTATGCGAAGGTTAAAATGGGGCCGGGTGGCATTTGCCGCACTGGCGGCGGTCGCTGCGGCGGCAACTGCACTCGGGGCGGATGATTCCTGGCTCTCGCTGCGGTATCACTCGCTGGCGAAGGGGGGCGTGCTCATGATCCCGCTCGCGGCGTGCTCCGTGCTCGCCGTGGCGTTCGCCGCGGAGCGGTTCATCATGATGCGGCCGGACAAGATTGTTCCCCTGGATTTCGTAAAAGAGGTGAGGGATCTCACGGCGCAGGGGAAGTTCGCGAAGGCCGTCGAGCTCTGCCGGGCGCACAAGAACCCGGTCTCCTCGGTTTTCCGCGTGGCCCTCATGCTCAGCGAGAAACCATCGATGACCAACGACATCATCCGGAGCACCGTGGAGGACCTGGGGGCGCGCGCGATCGACGAGCTCGCCCTCCGGATCAAGCCGCTGCTCATGATCTCCAACATCAGCCCGCTCCTGGGGTTGCTGGGGACGGTGTTCGGTATCATACAAGCGTTCAACGTCGTGGCGTCTGAGGCGGGGCTGGGGAGGGCCGACCTCCTGGCGGCCGGCATCTCGATGGCGCTGATCACGACCGCCGCGGGGCTCACGATCGCCATCCCCGCTCTGGCGTGCTTCTATTACTTCAGGGGACTTCTGGAAGGCAGTATTTCCGAGCGGATGGAGATCACGCTGCGGGCCTTTATGGAGGATTTCGTTGAGGGAAGGGGGAAAAAATGAGGATCTTGCGCAGGAAGTCAACCGAGGGGGACGAGCTCAACCTGGTTCCCCTCATTGACGTCGTCTTCAATCTTCTTGTCTTCTTCCTCGTCGCCACCTCCTTCCAGCGGGTGCAAAGGGAGCTGCAGGTGGAGCTCCCGCGGGCGAAGAGCGCGGAGACGGCCGCGATGGACATGCAGCCGATCTACGTGACAGTGGACCGGGAGGGCGTCATCACGATGGGCGAGAAAAAGGTGTCACTAGAGGAGCTGCCGAAGACACTGCGCGAGTCGGCCCGGGAGGTGCGGAGGCCGAGGGTTTTCGTCCGCGGTGACGCCAAGACCTACCACCAGAACATCGTTGCCGTGTTGAATTCGTGCCAGGAGGCGGGGATCACGGACGTTTCCCTGGCGACGGAGAAATGAATCCCCACAACAGTGGGGTGTGGGGTCAGTAACCCCTCAGTTATAGGGGGGAAACAGTATGGACGATCATCCACTGATTTCACGGATGAGCGCGGATTTTATTAATGGGAGTGCCTAATCTTTTACACATCCACGCGCTGTCATTGCGATCCCGCAAAGCGGGAGAAGCAATGACGTATCAAACATTTCCTGCTCTCAGTAATAAACGGGTCATCAGTGTAAATCCGTGCCTGCACACCGGAGTGCGTTTTGGCACGCAGGCGTGTCAATCCGTGGATGAAAACACTGAGTGGAGTGAATTAGTGCCCCCCATAAGTGACCCATTACTGGGGTCAAGTCTTTATCCTTGACAATTGGAAGCATCGTGAAGCGCCGGCGTTTTCCGGACAAGGCACTTCGGCTCATTCAGCCTCCGGCTTCATTCGCTCAGTGCCAAAATAAAAAGAGCCCGCATCAGGGCTCTTTTTATTTCGGCGCCCCACACGGTTGCCAGTTGGAACCAGATTGCTACTTGGCTTCGGGGAATCAACACCCTTCGGGAAGCAGAAGCTGCTTGTGCGGTATAGAGGCTCGTCCCCACCTGCTTCCTCGCCTACTCAGAACGTCCCTCTTGGGATTGGAACCGAGATATTGATAGATTATCCAGGAGGCACAGCGAGACGATCTGTTCACGCAGGCGGCATGACGATTGCGCTCACCTTAGCCCTGCTACTTCTATCCGCCTCAATTCCACACCTCAGCATTGTGCAAATACACCCTTTAGTGCAGATTGAAGCCGTTCGAAACCTCGACCGGCGGCTTGGCCGGGTACTGCCTGTTGTCGCGACGGATCAATGCCGCAGCGAACACCCAGCGCCCCGCCGCGCCTCTTGGCGCCCTGAATGAGAGATTGCCGCTCGACTTGACGCCGTTGACGGGGAATTTCACGCGAGAATATGTCGGCTTGAGAGTTCGCGGATTATAGCGCACGGGTTTGAGCTTCGAGTTGAAGATGAACAGGGCCTTGCTGGATACAATCTGCTGCACGGTCAATGGACTATTCTCCGAGGGCGGATTGAGGACGGCGGCAATGTACACCGCGCAGGGCACGCCGGTGAACCCGTACCTGTCCTGGAAAGATTCCCATGTGAGGTTTATCTTCTCTCCTGGATTAAATACTGCTCCATTGGTAACTCCCAGCTCAAGGTAGTACGGGGTAGGTGTCGCGGTGGGCGTAGATGTCGAGGTGATAGTGGGTATCGGTGTTGTGGTCGGCACTTTAGGTGTCGGGGCGATCGTGGGTGTCGGTGTAGTGGTCGGCGCCTGCTGAATGCTATAGAGGCAATGATCATACGAGCCAACATACACCTTCCCATCCGAACCTATCGCGGGCGAGGAATATATCCAGTCCCCGGTTTTATAACTCCAGTCAAGGCTCCCGTCTGAATTGACGCTATAGAGTGAATTATCCTGTGAACCAACATACACCTTCCCATCCGAGCCTATCGCGGGCGAAGAATATATCAAGTCCCCGGTTTGATAACTCCAGTCAAGGCTCGCGTCTGAATTGATGCTGTAGAGGGAATGATCCTTAGAGCCAACATATACCTTTTCATCCGAACCTATCGCGGGCGAAGAAGATATCTGGTCTCTGGTTTTATAACTCCAGTCAAGGTCCCCTTTTGAATTGATGCTGTAAAGGGAGTTATCCAACGAGCCAATATACACCTTCCCATCCGAGCCTATCGCGGGCGAGGACCATTCCCATATTATGGCGTTCCCTGTTTTATAACTCCAGTCAAGGCCCCCGTTTGAATTGATGCTGTAGAGGGAGTTATCCCACGAGCCAACATAGACTTTCCCATCCGAACCTATCGCAGGCGAGGAATAATATATCTGGTCCCCGGTGTTATAACTCCAGTCAATGCTCCCGTTCGAATTGATGCCATAGAGGGATTTATCGTCTGAGCCAATATACACCTTCCCATCCGAACCTATCGCGGGAGAGGAACGTATGGAGAATCCGGTTTTATAACTCCAGCCGAAGGCCGCGTTGGAATTGATGCTATAGAGGGAATTATCTGCAGAGCCAACATACACCTTCTCATCCGAACCTATCGCGGGAGAGGAATCTATCAAGGCCGCGGTTCTATAACTCCAGTCAAGGCTCGCGTCCGAATTGATTCTATAGAGGCGATTATCGGGATAGTAAGAGCCCACATACACCCACCCGTCCGAACCTATCTCGGGAGAGGAATTTATCCAGCTCCCAGCTTTGTAGCTCCACGCCAGAGACGGTATGGACGGGCCGGCGTAATCGCTCAGGCCCGTGTGCCGGAGATTCTGGTGAAACATCGGCCACTGGCCAACAGGTTGAGCAGATGCAGGATAAACGAAAAAGGCAGCGATAAAAAGAGACGCCGCTGCTGAGATAAATGTACATGACTTCATAATCCCTCCTCAGGGACGCCGCTTCGCACATTACTGTAATTCAGCCCATCAACTCCGGATAATATCTCAAATCCTATGCAGCAGCAAGTTTGAAGTGTCCCACTCTCAGCAAAGCTATATTGCTCGCCACCATATATGGTATTTTTGTGTTGTGGATAAACGCCTGCATGATCCTGCGGGGCGCGACATTGCAGGAGTGGAATCTGCTAGATAAGATATGCTACACTAAAATATAAATGGTGAAGTACATGCTCTGTTTCGCAGCAGTTTTCGCGCTCGCCGCTCTTCCCCGCGTGGAAGCGGCCTTAGATGCCGACCCTGCCCTTATCGTGGTGAGTCCTGATGCGTATGTCGGGGAGGCCGTGACGGTCGCGGTGAAGTTTACAAAGATCGACAACGGGAGCGAGCCGTGGGAGGAGCAGGCCAACCTGAAGGCGAGCTCGAAGATCAAGTTCACGGCCGCCCCCCTCGCCGAGATCAAGTGCTATGCCAGCCGCACGCCGCGGAACATGGAGGTGATCGAGGGGCTCAAGAAAGGAAAGAAGCTCATCCTCACCGGCGCCATCAGAAGATACCGGATGGAGGTGAAAACAACCCATCATCAGATGGTGACTGCTACCGGCAGGAGGCGTACGGTGGAGCGCGAAGAGAAGGGGCGCATACGCACACGGTATGCGTTCATTGTCGAATCCATTGTGCGGGCGGAATAAGACCTCTCACCCCTGGACAGGGGTTCGAGGTCAACAATTCGCAGGGCGAATTTTTAAAGGAAGTGGGGGTATGAGAAGAGCAGTCGCGGCGGCGCTGTGGGTCATTGCGGGCTTGGAGGTGTACGGCCCGGCGTGGGCGGCGGTGCTTAAGAAGGCAGACCCCGCCAGGATCGCAGCAGATCCGGGTGCATATGTCGGGGAGGCCGTGACGGTCGCGGTGAAGTTTACAAAGATCGACAACGGGAGCGAGCCGTGGGAGGAGCAGGCCAACCTGAAGGCGAGCTCGAAGATCAAGTTCACGGCCGCCCCCTTCGCCGAGATCAAGTGCTATGCGGACCGCACGCCGCGGAACATGGAAGCGCTCACGGGCATTAAAAAAGGGAAGCAGCTCATCCTCACCGGCGCTATCAGAAGATACCGGACGAAAGTGCACGTAACGTACCATCGAAAGGTAAAGGCTACCGGCAAGTGGATTACGGTGAAGCGTGAAGAGAAGGCGCGCATCCGATATGCGTTCATTGTCGAAACCATCGCGCGGGCGGAGTAAGAGCTCGCGTTTCCGGCAAGGAGCATCCGCGATCAAATTAGCTACGCACTCACTAATGTTCGCCGGATTGATGTTGCGTACGGTTCTTCCGGAATCAGGAGTAACCCAGATATATGATAAGGGGGGACGTGGTGGACGAAGAGAAGGCGCCGCGCAATCGCAACAGGTAAGCCAGCAGGTAGGGGGCCTTCCGACGATTCACTCCTCCTTTGAGGGAGTCCGACGGTGGTTCCCGGTCACTGTCCTATTGTGAATCTACCGCTAGCCTCCAGGAACGCATCCTGCCTGCCCGTGATTCTGGTCTGCGAATCGAAGAACGCCGCAACCACCTCGTAGGCGCCGATGGGTGCTCCTCCGGAAATAGTTGTAAAGATCAATCGAAAGTTAAACGGGGCGTTGAGCCTTGGCACATTCGCCGCTACTGGCGCAAGCTTGGGGGTGAGCGTAAGCGCATTGAGCATCGAACCGCCGGGGAGAATGATTATCGCAAATGCCGTGAACGGCCTTTCGATCGACTCATTCAACTGGAACGTGGCCTCGAAATGGTCTCCGGCTTTCAAGCTGCTTCCGCTTAGGAGCATCTCAGCCTGCGGAGCGGACAAACCGAACGAAAACACGGTGCCATTATAGAATGTCCCACCGCTATAGGTCATCCCGTAGAGGTTGTTCCCGATCGACAGCAGAGGCCCGGCAAATCCCACCGGGCCATCGCGCTGGGAGTCGTTGAAGTTATGGAGGATTGTATAGCCCGAGCCGTCGGTCTGAATGGAATAAAGGGTTCCGCCCTCGGTCGACCCGCCGGTACCGGTCAAGCCATAGAGCGTTCCGCCTTTCAGAAGCACGTCGCCCGGGTTTTCGCCGTCACCGGGTTCGCCGATAAAACTGTGGAGAATTTGATAGTTCGCCCCATTTGTGCCTATGGAAAATATTGTCCCCTTAGAACTAGAGCCCCCGGTATTGGTCACGCCGTAAAGCGTTTGCGTCCCGCTGTCCATCACCAGAGTCCCATCCGCTCCTACTCCGTCGGATGGCTCGCCGGTAAAGTTGTGCAGTATCGTATGACCGCTGCCATCGACATTCATGGAGAATATAACCCCCGATCCCCAGACTCCCGGGCCGGTGCCGCCCTCGTGGGTCATCCCGTAAAACTTGCCTCCATCCAGGATCAAGGAACCGAATGGCGACATCCCATCTCCGGGTTTGCCCGCAAAGCTATGCAAAGACGTACAACCAGTACTCACCTCGCCCGTGGTTTTTGAGAATACCACGCCTACATGATTCGCGCCGCCGTAGCGGGTCATGCCATAGAGTTTCCCGCCCGATAAAAGCAAACTGCCCTCGGGCCCTAAGCCTGGGTTAGCCGGTGTATCACCGAAATCGTACAGGTAGCCATAACCCGAGTCGCCGATATTGACGAAAAATATCATTCCCTTATCAGCAAAGCCGCCATAACAGGCCATCCCATACAATCTATTATTAATGCTATCCAATGTCAGGCCGCCGAACGGCAGTCTTCCGTCATCGTCATATTGGGTGCCTGCAGGATGAAAACTGTGAAGAACTGAATAGTCGGAACCGTCCGGTTTAAGCGAGAATATGGTCCCCCACCCCTGGGCTGTGTCTCCGCTTCCTCCTTCTTGCGTCATCCCGTACAGTTTGCTGCCATCCGTTATCAAGCCCTGGCCCATTGGTCGCTGCCCGTCGGATAGAGCGCCTGCGAACGAGTGGATAATGTTCAGGCTCTGGGCACACATACCACACCAGGGGATGAAACAGCTGAATGTCATTGCCAACAATCCCGCCGTTAGTCTCATGTGCCGCATGTGCCATCTCCTCTCTAGGGTATATATGAAGTTTACATCATCCATGCAAATATATCAAACCCATAAATGCATTTTGAGGGAATGCACGGGTACATTGTAAACAGGAAGTGGGATGGCGCCCGGGGTGGGCCGTTTGGGGTCAAATCTTTATCCTTGACAATTGGAAGCATCTTGAAGCGCCGGCGTTTTCCGGACAAGGCACTCCGGATCATTCAGCCTCCGGCTTCATTCGCTCAGTGCCAAAATAAAAAGAGCCCGCATCAGGGCTCTTTTTATTTTGGCGACGCAAACAGAGTTTGCTCAAACCATCCAGATTGTTCTACCTAACTTGATACATCATTGCAAAAAGAGGAATCCCAGCCGCTGATTCCCAAAGAAATCTTCTCGCTATTCCCGGCGGTCGAAATGGCTAGTTTTGAGTGCCCGGCGCCAAATTCCAGGAAAAGTCAGTCATTTGATCGGCGGGACTCCTCCCTTCCACGTACCCCAGTGTGAAATTATATAGCGTGTGACCTCGCTCCCGACACGGTATGCGTTTTCAATCGCAAGTGGATATCCGGGATTGTCCGAGCTGAGTGCCGCACCGAGGGATTGTATCGCAGACTGGCCGGGGTACTGCTGGTCAAAATCAGCAGCACAACGCAATATCATAACCCGGTTGGGATCCACTAATCCTGCCTGGGCGAGGCGCATCAGTGCCGTCGAAATGCCGCTATCCTCCATGCTTGTCATAGCATAACTGCCGGCGCCTCCCGTCCATTGCGTCATCCACCACTCAGACCATTCGCTCATAATTGCACCTACCTTGAAAGTACTTCCCGCGATGCAATCTCCTTTTGTCACAAATGGCGGTTGCCGGGCGGGAAGGTCAGCCGGGTAATTATTCCGGTAATCCTGGGCCTGTTGACTATCGAGCAACGGAGTGTCCTTTGAGAGACGATATGCCCATTCAACCAGTACAGGATTGAGGTGAAAAACCTCGGTTCCTATGAACATGCCGTCGCACCAGGGCTCGGTGCAACCAAGGCGGAACCTGGGGTAGGTCCATTCCAAGGGCATCTCGCGGACGTCGATCTCGTGACATAGATCGCTGTCTACAATCCATTCCGCCCATGCCGCCGCACCAAGGGTGCCGGCGCGTGGTACCGTTCCTGCCAGACCTGCCACCATGCAGTAGGCATTTCGAAGGTCCAGATCCGGGTTGAGGCCCACTGCCATAAGCGACGCCGTCGCATTAGCCGTTCCCATGCCGGTGATAGTGAGGCAATGTCCCGCATCGTTGCAGTAGAGCTTCGAATAAGCTCCGGGTATTTGGAGCTCCCGGGTCATCCCCTCATTTTCGACCCAGAGCTGGGCTTCTCCCGGGAAATCGCCACGCACATCCCCATCTTCGAACACAACTATCGTGAGCACCTTGATCGGGAACCTGCCTGGCTTCACAACAGTCAGTGCATCCGCGTCGTAGGTCAGCACATTCTTCCGCAGGGGGTCCGCACCTTCGGGGAGGACTGCAATGAGGGCTGTCCACGTGCCGAGCTGCATGTTCTCATTGACGGTGAACGAAGACTGGCTCTCGCAACGGCACGCGGATGGATTGACGACCCCTTTGTAATAAGGTTGAAAACCTCCCACCATTTGACCGGCCGGCGTAATAGAATAACTCTCTCCTGAAGGGGATATGAGGGATAGATAAACATCCACCCTTTTTTCCCCAAGGGGAGGGATACAACCGTAGCAATCTAACTGATCCCCTGGAGATACGACATTTTCTTCAAGAAAAAGGAGCGCATTATTGCATGCGACGGGTGTGGGGGTGGGGAGGATATAGGGGTCCAGAATTGCATCCCGCCTGCTATGGAATGGTGTACGCCGTGAGTGTTCGGCCGGCTGAGCATGACATACACTGATGTGGTTAGACGCAATATATAACAGAACAAACACGATAAACGGATGAACAAATTGTTTCATATACTCCTGCACTGTTTATAACAAATTGTCTGTAATAGACAACAGAAAATTGGTAATGGGTCACTTATGGGGGGCGCTAATTCACTCTACTCAGTGTTTTCATCCACGGATTGACACGCCTGCGTGCCACAACGCACTCCGGTGTGCAGGCACGGATTTACACTGATAACCCGTTTATTACTGAGAGCAGGAAATGTTTGACACGTCATTGCGAGAACACCGAGTCCCGCTAAGCGGGACGAGGCGGACGTGGCAATCTCAACTCTATGGGTTTTCGATTCCCATTTGTGCGGTTCATCTCTTCTGGAATGTTAGATCTCGCCCAGCGTATCAGATGAAGTGATCTTCTCCTATCTCTGGCATTTTAAAGCTTTGTACGTCTCCTTCCTCTTTTCTCTATCGCGGAAAGCTCTGGAGTGGATACTCTTTTTCGTGCCGGTTTCCTGTCTTTTGTGTCGCCCTTTGGCATAACTAGTCATTTTCTAATTTGCATTTCATCTTTATCCTCCTGATTACTCATGGTAAGATTTGTTTTATAATCTCGCTGAATCATTTTGAAAAAGCGATGGGAAAAAGTGCCAAGAACAAAGATGTTGCCTTACCTTCTCGTTAAGATTTGAGGTTTAAGTCTGATTACTTTCAAGGCCTTGAAACTTATCATTTGTCCGAAATGAGCAAGAAGATGTTAACCCGCAGAGAATTTCTAAAACTCTGTGCCAACTCCGCAGCCGGTTTAGGGTTATCCCGCATTTATGTACCCGCGATTGTGGAAGCCCTGGGGAATGCTGCGAGGGGCAACCCGCCGGTTATCTGGCTTCAGGGCGCCGGTGAGAACGGATGCTCGGTATCTTTGCTGAACACTACTTACCCCAAGCTTGCCGATGTTCTTCTTAAGTTGCGGTATCACCCGACAATTATGGCCGGAGAAGGAGAACTTACTCAACGCGTCGTAGTAGAGCTGAAAGAAGAATATGCGGGAAAGTTTATCTTAGTTGTGGAGGGCGCAGTCCAACCGGGAGAGGATGGGTTTTACTGTATCATCGGAGAGAAGGATACAAAGCTGTTTACACTCCCCGACGTTCTCCAGCGCCTGGCTCCCGCGGCGAGAGCGATAATCGCTGTTGGCTCGTGTGCTTCTTTTGGAGGTGTCGTCAAAGGCAAACCCAACCCTACAGGGGCTATGGGCGTAAGAGAATTCTTAGGGAGGACTGTGGTAAATATCCCTGGCTGTCCCGCTCATCCAGATTGGATCATAGGGACCCTTGTTCATATGCTTCTCTATGGGCCGCTGCAGCTGGATTCTCAAGGTAGGCCTATTTTATTTTATAGCACCCTTGTACATGGAGAGAACTGCCCTAATTACCCCTACTACCTGAGGGGAGAATACGCCAATTCTTTTAGCGAAGGTGGGTGCTTATACCAGCTCGGGTGCAAGGGGCCGATTGCCGAGGCCGATTGTCCTATAACAAAGTGGAATTCAAAGACTAACTGGTGCAATGAGTGTCGAGGGCCGTGTATCGGATGTTGCTCTCCTGAATTTCCGGATGGGAGAACATCTCCTATCTACACCCCGATACATTGGGACGCCGCCCAATTCCGTGACATCATCACAAAAGAACCAGCACGCGAAGAATAAGAAAGCCCTGGTACCTAATTGAGCTAAAGGGGTAACACTTTCATGTCAAGAAGAATAATAATTGATCCCTTAACACGAGTAGAAGGTCACCTGGGAATTGAGGTGGAAGTTCATAATGGGAAGGTAATAAATGCCCGCTGCAAGGGAAACATGTTCCGCGGCTTCGAGATAATCTTGAGAGAAAGAGATCCTCGCGATGCGCTGCATCTCACGCAAAGAATATGCGGTGTATGCTCTTCTTCTCACGGCAGTGCAAGTGCGATCTGTTTGGAAAATGCCTTTAATGTAACACCGCCGGATAATGCAAGGATTATCCGAAATTTGGTCGCGGGGGCTGACTTCCTTCATTCGCATATACTTCATTTTTATATCTTGGGAGCACTGGATTATGCCAGGGGTCCCTATGCCCCGCCTTACATCCCTCGCTATAAGGGAGATTATCGCTTGCCCAAGGAAGCAGATAGGGTTTTTAGGGAGCATTATCTCAAAGCCCTTACTATTCGCAGATTGGCGCATGAGTTGCGTGCAATATGGGCAGGAAAGGCTCCCCACCATACAGGTTTTGTGGTAGGTGGGGTTACGCAACGACCCAGTGCGGAAAGCATCAGTGCCTGTTCATCGAGATTGATTCAAATACAAGATTTCATTGAAAATACGTATATACCCGATGTCACAGCTGTTGCCCGTGCATACGAAGATTACAGGCATATTGGCGGAGGATATGGGAATCTTCTCTGTTTTGGGGGTTTTAATCTGGATAGCGAAGGGACAAAGAAATTTTTTGCAGCAGGTGCGTACATAGGGAGCAGTTATGTAGAGGTAGATCCCAATATGATAACCGAATATATTTCTTATTCCCGGTATAACGACCACACGAGCGGAAGAAATCCGGCAGATGGAGAGACCCTGCCAGAGCCGAAAAAGGAGAGAGCGTACAGCTGGCTGAAGGCCCCTCGATACAATCGTCAGCCAGCTGAAGTAGGGCCTTTAGCAAGAATGTGGATAAAAGGTGTTCATCGAGAAAGGATATCCGTAATTGACAGGCACATAGCCCGGGCCCTGGAGGCAAGAGAAATCGCTACCGCTTTAGGGGAGTGGTTAGAAGAAATTAGAATTGGCGAGCCAATATACACGGAAGCAAGCGTACCGGATGAGGCTGTCGGTGTGGGATTGACAGAAGCGCCCCGTGGAGCTTTGGGACATTGGTTAAGGATAGAGAATTCTAAGATAGCTCATTATCAGATTGTCACACCTTCTACTTGGAATATTTCACCCCGTGATGATGAAGGTATTCGCGGACCACTTGAAGAAGCATTGATTGGCACCCCTGTCGATGATCCAGATAATCCGATAGAATTGGGTAGAGTGGTTCGTTCTTTTGACCCATGTATTGCCTGCTCTATCCACCTTATAAAACCTAATGGGGAGCTACGGGAATATCGCGTAGCTTAGCTACAATGGTACTAATAATTGGTTGTGGGAACATCCTTCTTGGAGACGAAGGGATAGGGGTTCATCTCATCAAGGAGCTCAAGAAAGCAAGGCTGCCTGATACTATTGAGCTTCTTGATGGAGGAACGGCGGGATATGATCTTATTCCTTATATTGAGGCGGCAGAAAAGGTAATCATTGTGGATTCTGTTAAAGGAAATGGGAAGGCGGGCGAGATTTATAGATTTACCCCCCATGATTACAAAGAGGAATCATGCGCCAGCCTTTTTTCCTTACATGAAACTAGTTTAAAAGATGTATTTATAACAATGGAGCATCTAGACATCCAAAAAGAGATTTTTATTTTTGCAGTAGAGCCCGAGAAGGTAGAGGCAAGAATAGGCTTGTCGAAGAAGCTACAAAATCTACTCCCTGATCTTGCAAAGTTAGTTATTGAAGAATCAAATGTCTCAGAAAGAAATACGAAAAGGTGATTCTAATTTTGTAGTGCCCATTGGCGAGCCAAATGTTTTATTCGCTCAATATAATTGAACTTACTGCGCGCGCCTTTGAAACTTTACCGACCCGACAAGGTCGGGACGAAAATAAAAACTGCCTTTCCGGCCCCCTAAAAATTGGGTCAGAAAAGCAGTTCGAAGCTAATCCTGCGGCAACTTCGTTTTCCTCAACCAGAAACTCGCGACCAGAAACTGTTTTTGCTGTAGTAATGGCGACCCAAACGGTTGCCCGTTGGAACCAGATTATCACGTGGCTGGGGGAAGTCAATATCATGCGGGAAGCTACGGCAGCTTGCGGAGTGTAGGGCCTTATTTCCCCTACTTCCTCCCCTGATAAGAATATCCCTCTCCTATTTGGAACCAAGATATTGACATCTATACGGGGTATTTCAGTGAGAAGAGCTGCTGCTGCAGGTCACCAACTCTACTGATGACCAGTGCGATTTTGAAGTCCCCTCCCCCGCCCCTCGCCTAGTGCACCGTCACGTCCGTCACCGCCGCATACCCCTCGATCGGGACGAGGGGATCAAAGCCCGCAGGAACGAGCTCCACCACGACGGTGTACTCCCCTGAGGCCCTGCGAGGAATCGTCAGGTTGAGAAGGCGGGCGGTGTACGCCGCAGAGAGCTTGGGGACGTTCCTGACGAGCGGGTGGGTGCCTCTCTGGAGCGCGGTCGGCTTGCCGAGCGTGAACGAGTGCGCGGAGGGGCCGGGGCCGAAGATGCAGCCCCACGCGTCGAACTTCTGCGTGATCGGCTGCACCACTACGTCCACGGTGAAGGTGTCCCCGGCCGCCGGCGTGAGCGAGCTGCACGTCACGCTGAGAGCAGGCGTGGGTGTCGGCGGGGGCGCGGCGAGGTACTCGATACAGTTCTCGAGCAACTTCTCCATGTCGGGGCCGAAAAGCTCCGGGGTGATCCCGAGGAGGATCGTCCGCCCTCCGTTGCCTATGACGATCGCCGCCTGGTAATCCGCGGCCGCCGGGGTGTATCCGGCCACTGCGGTCGCGTCATCGCACGGCTGGAGATAAAACCCGTCAACGGTTGAGGGGGAATCCCCCCCTACCGGCATGAGGTTGGGGATGGCGTTCGGCGTGGTGAGGAGGGGGTTTGCGGGTTCCCACCGCAGCACGGGGATCGGAGTCGTGTAGCTGTAATCGCTGGGCCGCATGTTCGCCCCGAGGATGTTCGCGAGCGCCCAGTCCATGTCCCAGTAGTTCACTGCGCAGCGGCCGCCTTTCCCGATGTAGTTCATGAGGGAAACGAGCGTGCTGTCGTCAAAAGTGCCGTCATAATTATCAACCAGCACCAGGCCCCATTCCGTCCCGCCCGTCAGGGCCGCGTGGAAATCAGTGACGTTGCTGGTCTTGGTAAACGTGTATCCCCGGGCGTTGAGCGCCGCCGGGTAATACGCAGGTATCCCGGCGGGTATGTTGAGCAGCAGGATGTTCGGGGCGGCCGTCACGGACGCTGCCGCCGTGAGAATCAATACTGGTACAAGGATTGTGATCGCTCTCATGATGCGCGGCCTCCTTTACCCGTTGAGAATGGTACATTCCGCCCATATGACGGGCGCGCGATAACGGGGGTCAAGTCCTCATTTGCTGCATAGTGGTTTTGCTGCTGTTTTGCCTTTATCCAGCAACGAGCAACTATTGCGCGTCACCACTATTTCCTCACCTAAGCAGTACATGCCTCTTGGGTTTGGAACCATAGATATAATATCAATTGGGGTGGGCAAAAACAATTGACTATCACAGATATATTGTTGTTTCCGGCTACTTTGGATAGAATTTACATTCGGAAGGGAAGTTGACAGCCTGGTGGCTGGAACAAAGCAGGTACATAATGAGGACAGCGGGAATGAAGGAGAAGTGCAGAAGAAAGACGGTCGCGGAAAGGCGCAATTACTTGATTCTGACTGTGGATCAGGCAAAGGCCGTCGTTCTTGAATGGTTGCGCCAGATAAGGTTGGAGAGAGCCACGCGCTTCGGCCTACCAGAGGTTGAGCGGGCCGTTTGGGGTCAAATCTTTATCCTTGACAATTGGAAGCATCTTGAAGTGCCGGCGTTTTCTTGACAAGGCACTTCGGCTCATTCAGCCTCCGGCTTCATTCGCTCAGTGCCAAAATAAAAAGAGCCCACATCAGGGCTCTTTTTATTTTGCCGACCCATACGGTTGCCAATTGGAACCATATAGTCGCTTGGCTTCGGGGAATCAATATCATTCGGGAAGCAGAAGTGTCTTGCGCGGTCTAAAAGCTCCTCCCACCTGCTTCCTCACCTGCTCAGAACATCCTTCTTACCTTTGGAACCACGATTATAGCGAAATATATATTGCCCGCCCCCCCCGTGTATGGTATTCATGGTGTGGATAATGGCTTGTGACCCTGCTGGGCGCGACCGAGTCGAAAGAGGGGAGCAGCGCAAACCGAGGGAGGAAGAGATGAGGGCAAAGCTGATCATGGCATTGAGCGCGGCGGTTATGATTTCGGCGATATCCTTAACATTTGGCCAGCTCATGATCAGCCCATGGCCGATGTTCCATCAAAATGCCAAGCACACGGGCCTGAGCATTTATTCGGGGCCTCCGACAGTCTCTATCGCATGGAGTTATCGAACGGGGGATGAGCTGGAATCATCTCCTGCCATAGGCTCTGACGGGAGAGTCTGCGTGGGATCTTATGACAACAATGTGTATGCCCTTACTTCGACAGGTTCACTTACATGGTCATATGTGACGAATGGCAATGTGCAGTCATCTCCCGCCATTGGCTCTGACGGGAGAGTCTCCGTGGGGTCAAGTGACAACAATGTGTATGCCCTTACTTCGATAGGTTCACTTACATGGTCCTATGTGATGGTGGACGAGGTGGCGGCAGACGCAGTGTATTCATCTCCTGCCATAGGCACTGACGGAACAGTCTTCGTGGCGTCTAAGAAACAGAGGGTATGTGCCCTCACTCAGACAGGTTCACTTACATGGTCCTATAGGACGAGCAACGAGGTGAGATCATCTCCTGCCATAGGCTCTGACGGGAGAATCTATGTGAAGTCCTTTGATAAGAGCCTCTACGGCCTCAATTCGACAGGTTCACTTACATGGTCCTATATGACGGGAAGCCCGGGAAGCGATGCCTATGAGGAATCATCTCCTGCCATAGGCTCTGACGGGAGAATTTACGTGGGGGCAGGTGACAACAATCTGTATGCCCTTACTTCGACAGGTTCACTTACATGGTCCTATGCGACGGGATTGCATGTTAATTCATCTCCTGCCATAGGCTCTGACGGGAGAGTATACGTGGGGTCTTATGACAACAATGTGTATGCCCTTACTTCGACAGGTTCACTTACATGGTCCTATGTGACGGGACTGGATATTTATTCATCTCCTGCCATTGGCTCTGACGGGAGAGTCTACGTAGGGTCAACGGATTACAGGGTGTATGCCCTCAATTCGACAGGTTCACTTACATGGTCCTATGCGGCGTGGCGGGAGATTTGGTCATCTCCTGCCATAGGCTCTGACGGGAGAGTATACGTGGGGTCTTATGACACAGTGATCTACGAGTTTCAAAGCGAGCCATCGGCAACGCCAACCGGCACACCCACCAATACGCCCACGATCACGCCGACTCAGACGCCGACTCAGACGCCGACTATAACCTCCACGCCGACAAATACTCCGACAGCGACGCCAACCGGCACACCCACCGATACGCCCACGATCACGCCGACGGTGCCGACGCCCACGCCGACGGCCCAGATGTCTCCTACGTCGACACCTTCGGCTACCCCGTCTGCGACGGGGGCGCCCACGGCCACGCCGATACCGCCACTGATCATTGTTCCGGGGGCATTGACGGCCGGGCAGACCTTCTCGCTGTACGTGGCACTGACCGAGGATATTACCCAGCCATTCGACTTCTATATCCTCGCCGACACCCCCGCGGGGCCCTACACGCTCTACCTGAACGGCAAGATCAAGAAGGGAATCACGCCGCTCTACAAGAACGTGAAGAGCTTTACTAAGGATTTCATAACAACGGTGCGGTCGGCGGTCAAAATCCCATTATCTATGAAGGGGAAGACGATCACCTTCTACACCGTCGCAGTTAATGCGGGCAAGAAACCGCCGGTGAGGAAGCTCTCTGAGCTCACGCCGACCACCAAGTATGTGAACCTGATGGCTAAGGCCGCAGCAGTGGTTAACTGAGCGGGATCGTTGTTCTATCAATAGCAGGGGGGCCTCAAGGCCCCCCTGTTTTTTCTCCTCATGCATTCCCACCCGCAATGATCCAGACAGTGCGCTTCCCCCACCTCCCCATAGGGCCGTCCAGTAACGGTAAATTAAGCCGTCTGGGGTCACTTGACAATTGGAAGCATCTTGAAGCGCCGGCGGTTTCTTGACAAGGCACTTCGCACCGAGCGAAGCCGAGGTGCTCAGTGCCTGAAGGGACCTCAGCTCGCTTCGCTCGCTCAGTCCCAAAAATAAATGGCGGGCCAACTTCAAAAGGCCCGCCCTTTATTTTTGGCGACCCAAACGGTTGCCAGTTGGAACCAAATACGCACTTGGCTTCGGGGAATCGATACCTTTCGGAAATCAGTAGCGTCATGCGCAGTATAGAGCCTCATCCCCCCTGTTTCCTCACCTGCTCAGTACATCCCTCTTGGGGTTGGAACCATGGATATAACATCAATGGGGGGCGGGGCGAAACAATTCCTTTTGTGGTTAATTCACGGGAGCACAACGCTATGTTGAATATCGGATAGGGCTTACAGCTAATTTTTGGGGCTAAAAATTGCAGCTAAGGCCCTTATCTAGCCTTAAAATAATCCCATCGCATTCCACAGCAACACAATATCGTGGTCCGACCCGAATGGCGCTTACTTAGCCCATGATAACCCGCCATAACCATCACCGTATCAATGTATAGCAAGAAAAGGGCACGCCGTCTATCCACACGCAGGATTTATTCCTGCCTCGATCGTCACATCCGCACGTAACAGTCAGCGGTTTTGTGACCCTCGCTTTCGTTTCGGAACCCCTGAGCCGAAGAATAGTAT
>JAPLCX010000110.1 GCA_026392035.1 Candidatus Auribacterota bacterium
GCCCCATCACCCCCAACCTGTCCCGCTCCTTACGGCTCATCTCCAGTATCCCCTCTCTCATTTCCACCCCCTTGTCGGGGGCTATTATAGGGGACATTTCTACTTTGGCAGATAGGGGACATTATCATTTTGGTATGACATAGAAAGTTCTAGTGCTCTTGATAGAGGGTGGAATTAGAGGAACGACCGGAGCTTGAGGAAGGTGTGGTGTGAGCAAACCAACCCCACTCAGCTTGCTTATGAGCCCGGCAACCTGAACTCGGCGGGATCAAGGCCAGCGTGTTCGAAAAATTTATTGCCCCCCTTCTGCTTTTTAAGCCGATTTTCAAAGCGACGCGCTTCAGATAGGCTTGAAAATAAACGCTGCCACACTATAACCCACGGGCCCCTGCCTCTGGTCCATTTGGATATGCCGGCATTATGTTGGTCGAGGCGGCGTTTGACATCATCGGTGACACCAATATAAAAGCGTTTGTGGAAGGCAGACCAGAGGATATAAACAAAATAGTTCTTGCTCATCATGCAAGAAAAAAGGCTCCACAGTGATGCGGAGCCCATCGTGATTGGTAGCGTTGACTGTACTGCCTGGCGGGAGAACCAGCGATCCCGCTCAGCGGGATTATGAGCCTGACGAACTTCCTTGCTGCTCCACCCCGCAATAGTTAATTCTAAGCAATACTAACATAATAACTAGCTCCGTCAAATAGAAAGTTCTAGTGCTGGAAATTCCTGAAGGGAGCCCTTCCGCGGATTCCACCTTAGCCGGTCTTCCCCAGGATAAATGAAATTATCAGGAGCAGAAGGACAATGGTGGTGAACACCGCATAGATCCAGTCCCGTTGATGAATAAAAGCAAAAATCGTGACGGCCACGCGCACGACAGGCATTAGAATCAGGAGAAGCAACCCCGCCATTACCACTGCCCGTCCGCGGAAGTTCAAGATGCCGGACTCGACCTGGAGGATGGTCTGCATTGTATTCGCGCCAGGGCTGGTGAGTCGGGGAAGCGCACAGGGAGCGGTCACGTAGTCCGGATGGTGGACAAAGCTTGTGACCGTACCCCCGACGATGAGCGCGAGCGCCGCGATCACTCCGGCGAAGAGGATGCGACTGATAATCTTCTCAACCCTTTCGACCTCTGCGTCAAGGGCGCCGTTCATTGCATCATTATGCATATTTTCATTCATCTCACGTGCATTCCCTTCCAGAACATCCCGAGTGCTATCCAGACGAGCAGGGTCACGAAGGCGTAGCGCAGTCTCGCGCTGCTGATATGCCTGAGGATCCTGGCCCCCGCAAGAGAGCCGAGTATGACACCTGTCGCGACCGGCGCGGTGATGAATGGGGCTATGTCCCCACGCGCGAAGTACACTCCCGCGCTCGCCGCGGCCGTCACCCCTATCATGAAGTTGCTCGTCGTGGTGGCCACCTTGATGGGCACCCCCATGATGGCATCCATTGTTGGCACTTTCAGGAATCCTCCGCCCACGCCCAGCAGTCCGCTGCCCACTCCTGCCAGACAGCTCACCGCAAACCCTGCACCACTATGTCTCACCCCGTAATGGATCTCTCGTTCGATGGCCTCGTCGTAGTAGTTGCTGTGCAGCTTGAGGCGCAGGGCGAGATTGTCGGAGTTCTCCGCCATAAGATGAACCTTCTTTTTGATCCGGGCCATGGTGTATGCGAGATAGAGGAGGGTAAAACAGAAAACAAAGTAGAGCCATTTCGCGTTGATGATCACTGCGATGAATGCTCCGATGATCGCTCCCGCCACGGTGGCCACCTCGAGAAACATCGCGAGGCGCATGTTGGTGATGCCTTTTCTCAGGTAGGTGGAGGAAGAGCCGATGGACGTGGCAATCACGGAGACGATGGAGGCGCCGATTGCATATCGTATGTCTATGCCGAGCAGGAGCGTGAGGGCCGGAACGATAATGAGCCCCCCGCCGATGCCGAGGAGGGCCCCAATAACGCCAGCGCAGAAGGAAAGCGCGAGATTGATGAGTGTGAATTCAAGCGGGGTCATGATGATCTCTGCTGATTTTTCATTATCTGCCCCCTCACCCTAGCAAAAAACAAGAATTGCAACGTATAAAAAACAGTCGTAACGTTGTCACCACGGAGCTCACGGAGGCGCACAGAGAGCACGGAGACTGTTACAGCAGCAACAACAGTTTCTCGTTTCTGATTTCTAGAAAGAGATTGATCTGTGTGTATCCCTGCCTGCCGGCAGGTGTGTTCATCTGTGGCTAAAATTAATCCTCATAATCCGTGGTTACACTCATGAACTTCTCTGTGTACTCCGTGCTTCTCTGTGGTAAAAAATTGAAGGTCCGTAGCGAAAATGGGGAAAGTCCAGAGCTTCTTCCCGTCTTGACAGCACCGGCGTGCTGTACTAATATGGGGTTTCCGTGTTTCGGAGAGGTATGGCGGGCTACGGAGAGAGCGAAGATCAGCTCAAGATGAAGGGGGTTCAAAAATGAAGAGAGCAGCCTTGTATGCCGTTGCGGCGAGTGTGCTCGTATCTGCCGGCTGTGCCGGTCTATCGACGGTCAACTACAGCCGTTGCGACAGGGGAAGAAAGATCACGCGCGTGGCGGTGATCGCGTACAATCAGACAACCGCCGACCGGTACGAGATGTGGGCCTGGACAAAGAAGAGGCCGCGCGTGGTGCCGCCGGACACCTTCGATGAACAGGTCGTCGCCTCGCTCTCAGCGAAAACAGATTACCAGATCATCCCCCCGGCAACCGTCAGGGAGGCGCTCACCAGGCTCAACCTGCAGAAGAAGTCAATACTCAGCCGGAGCGAGATGAGAAACTTTCGCCAATTGACCGGCGCCGACGCTATCCTCTTCGCAGAGGTCTCATTCTACCTGCAGAACTACCTCTTCTACAGAACATTCGGGCTGGTGGAGATTACCATGCGGCTGAGGGGGACGCCGGATAACCGCCTGCTCTGGGAGGCAAAGGGGCGGAACTTTGCCCTCTTGATCTCAACGGACAGCGCGCTCAAAAAGACCCGTGACAAGATGCTGGTGCAGCTCGCGCAGAAGCTGGCGCATGACAAGCCGATGGCGATGTAGAACGGGGCGAAGAAATGGCCATGGCTGTGTTGCGCTCTATCTGTCGGTGACGCTACTCCCGTCCTCCTTGAACTCTGGATGCCACCTGGATAACAGACGGATGAGTGATCTCAGGATGAGCACAGGGCAAACCGGCCTGGTCTATAGCGATGTATATCTCACGCACGATCCCGGCCCTGGGAACCCCGAAAGCCCGGGGCGACTCAGGGCGATTATCAGAGTCCTTGATGAGGCGCGGCTCCGGGAGAAGCTGAACCCCATAGAGCCAGCCCCCGCCGAGCTGAAGTGGATCGCGCGCGTCCATGACAAGTTTTATATCGAGCGCGTCCGCGAGGCCTGTGAAAGAGCTCCCACTGATCTCGATTGGGATACCACCGCAAGCGAAGGGTCCTTCGATGCAGCGCTCCTGGCAGTTGGCGGAGTACTGAAGGCCGTGGACGCCGTCATGGCGGGGAAGGTGCATAACGCCTTCTGCGCGGTGCGGCCCCCCGGTCATCATGCGACGCGCAGCCGGGCCATGGGCTTCTGCCTGTTCAACAATGTTGCCATCGCGGCTCGATATATTAGGGACAGACACCATCTATCCCGCGTCCTGATCGTAGATTGGGATGCCCATCATGGTAACGGGACTCAGGAGGCGTTCTATAGTGATCCCAACGTTTTTTATTTCAGCACGCACCAGTTTCCCTGCTATCCGGGAAGTGGGGCAGCATCGGAGAGGGGAGAGGGCGCCGGCCTCGGCTTCACCGTCAACGTCCCGATGCGGCCGGGGAGCGGCGATGCCGAATATCTCATGGCATTTAAGGATATACTCCTGCCGGCGGCGGAGAAATTCAAGCCGGATTTCGTGCTGATCTCGGCTGGCTTCGATGCGCACGGCGGCGAACCGCTCACGAATCTTGCTGTGACCACGGAGGGATTCGGGCACATGACCGAGATAGTGAAGGCGATTGCGGAAAGGCACTGCGGCGGCAGGATGGTCTCCGTGCTCGAGGGTGGCTACAACCTGAAGAATCTAGGCGATTCCGTCGTGGCCCACGTGAAGGAATTGATGAAATGAAATGTTTTAAACCGCGGATGAATGCGGATCGCAGCGGATTATTTAATATGTATGGAGAAATACTATGCAGGGGTTTGATTTATCACGGCCGCGCAATTCTCATTTGTGCTTCTCTTATTGTATTATGCATCTCCGGCTGCGAGAGGAGGATTGTCCGGAAACAAGAGAGAATTTTCATGTACTACGCGGAAAAGAACTGGGGCAAACTCACACCCCGGCAGAAGGCTGATTATTATGAGATGATAGAGAAGCAGAAGGACCGGGTCCAGAGAGAAGAGGCGAAAGAGCAGCAGAAGAAATCTCAGGGATTCTGACGCAGAGGAGCATTAACTGCTTTTTTGATATAATTTAGCCATACACTATTCACTTTTCACTATTCACCCTCCACTGTAGTATCGGGGCGTAGCGCAGCTGGAAGCGCGTCCCGATTGAGATCGGGGAGGTCGGCAGTTCAATATGTATTATATTTACATTCTAAAAAGCAGTAAGAATTGCCGTTATTATACAGGATGCACCAAAGATATAGAGAACCGCCTGAACGAACACAATTCTGGCGAAACAAAAAGTAATAGATATTACCGGCCGTTTGAATTAGTGCACAAAGAGGAATATGATAATCTTGCCGATGCAAGAAGAAGAGAACGCTATATTAAATCTCAAAAAAGCAGGAAGTTCCTAGAGAGATTAATCGGGGCGTAGCGCAGCTGGAAGCGCGTCTGGTTTGGGACCAGAAGGTCGGCGGTTCAAATCCGCCCGCCCCGACCATCTTAGACTTTCGTCGCAAAGCTCTTTTCCCGAGGGAACAATCCGACTCAAAAAGTCGCAGCTTTGTTTGTCGTAACTGCTTTTATAAAAGGGAATTAAGTCGAAAGGCTTTTGAAAGTCTAAAAAGACCTTTCTGTCCAGCAGGCGGCGGTTCGTTCCAATTTTTTCCACCAACGACTTGATTTCATCAAGTTCGTTGGACGAAGCAAGTTTTTCGGCGTGGTGAGCGGTTTTAATCCACTCTCTGAGTGGTTCGATCCAATTGTTTCCCTTTCGCCCAAAATCTGCCTTTCTCTGGGATAGGTCGATCTTGGTTTTGATAAGGCCATCTTTCTTTATCAGATAGCTATCCTTATCGACTATCCCCTCAAGATATGCATCCACCAGCTTATCCAGCCTTTGCTCCGCCTCTCTAATCTTCACATCCAGATTTTGGGCGAAAGCCTGCGAAGATTGGGCCTGCTCCTGTTCCCATTCATCTACTTTGGCGAGCATTTTATCGGCCCAGTCTTCGCAGAGAGCGATTTCTTGAAGCCGTGCCTTTATCTGTCCGGTTACTAAATCCTCTCGTAAGTACCTCTGGGAGCATGGGGCAAGCCGCTTGGTGCACCGGTAATATTTGAATGTACCTCCGTTACCGTGTGCATATTGCGCGGTAATCGCCGCGCCGCATTCACCGCACGTCAACAGCCCTCTGAATGGGAAATAATGCATCTTCCTGGACTTGCGCGGCTTGGCCCGGCTCCCAAGCACTTTTTGCACGGCTTCAAAAGTCGCTCTGGAAACAATTGGTGGAAAACCGCCCTCGTAAGATTCCCCATTATGCTCGATGATTCCGATATATATGGGATTTGTAAGCATCCTCTGGAGTGTTGCCTTACAGGGCGGTTTTCCGGTCTTGCTCACCACGCCCCAAAAGCTCAGGCGCTCTCCCAGGCTTTCCAGTGTGTGCCGGCCTTGCGCGTATTCCTCAAACGCCTTCTTGATAATCTTTGCTTTCACTGTGTCCGGCTCGATTGATCTTGTCTTGGGATTGTTCATATAACCGAGGGGCGCAAGGCCGGGCCACTCTCCGCGCCTGAGCTTTTGGCGAATCCCGCGCTTTACATTCTCCGACAAATTGTCGGAGTAATACTTTGATTGGCCAAAGGCGACTTGGAGCATAAAGAGCCCTTGCGGAGTTGGCTCAAACCAGAACGTGGGGAAGCGCAAAGAAGCGATCTTGCCGGTGTCTATGGAATAGATAATGAGCCCGCCATCAACGCTATTGCGAGCGAGGCGGTCGGGATGCCATGCGATAAGTCCCACGGGTTGCTTGCTCTCCTGGACTTTTGCCATCATCTCATTGAACACCTCTCGCCCCGGCTTCTTTGCGCTTTTACTCTCAATAAATCGCTCGGCAATAGTCAGCCCTTCTCGCTTGGCGTGCTCAGCCAACTCCGCAAGCTGCGCTTCAATGCTCATAATCTGTCGATCTTCATCCTCGATACTTTTACGAGCGTACAGGAAATATTTGATATTCATGATTCACCTCACAAGATTAGTCGCCTTTGGCCATTCCGCCGGAGGCGGAAAAAGCGCGGGATTCTGAAAAACTTGCTTCGTGGTGCCGCATAGCGGCACTGGAAAAAAATTGGAATGAAATTCCTATTTCACAGGCGCGTAGCGCCTGTGAACCGCCGCCTGCTGGACAGAAAGGTCTTTTTCGACTTTCAAAAGCCTTTCGACTTAATTCCCTTTTATAAAAGCAGTTACGACAAAAGCGGACAGTCAGTCGGAAGTCGGATTTTCCCTTCGCAAAAAGAACTCGCCAGTGGAAGTTTAAGATGGTCGGATCTACTGAACGCTGCTCGAACCTATTTTGAGCGGCGTTCAATAACCGCTTCCAAGTAAGTATAGTAAATCCGGCGGAGATTCCCCAAGCAATTATTGAGTCGTAAAAGTAAAGGCAGCTTCTCGCCCGGACA
>JAPLCX010000111.1 GCA_026392035.1 Candidatus Auribacterota bacterium
CCTTGTTTCCATTATCAGAAAGATTCTCAATATCGAGCGCAGTCTCGGCGAAATTATGCAAATTCTCAGCCTTTCGCTTCTCGAAGATGTGCCTCTCTCGCAGTTAGTTACAACAAATCTCCCGCAAGATATAAATGTCGAATGTCACAACCAACTGCAATTGTTTGTGTTATAACCGGACAGTACTGACCGATGATAGCAATAATCTTTAAACTGGCCACTTATGACTTTCAACTGTGGTAATTATGCTGGAGCGAATTAAGAGCATCATTATAAAAGAATTCATCCAGGTCCTCCGCGACCCGCGGATGCGATTCACCCTCTTTGTCACCCCCCTGATACAGATAATTGTCTTCGGCTATGCGGCGAACACCGATGTCCGCAATGTGCCCACCGCCATCTACGACAGGGACAATACCTACGAGAGCCGCGACGTGATCAGGGCCTTCACCTACTCCAAGTATTTTCACGCCAAGTACTACATTGCCAATGACGCTGAGCAGAACAGGCTGATCAACAAAACAAAGGTGACCGCGGTGCTCCGCTTCGACCGCGGTTTCGGGAGAGACCTGGAAGGCAACAGGAGCGCAAAACTCCAGCTCATACTCGACGCATCCGACTCGAACACGGCGGGCATCGTCCTCGGATACGCGAACCAGATCGTGGCCCAATACTCCCATAAGGTTTTACAGGACAGGGAATCCATCTTTCTAGAGAGGAAGGTGGTGGTCCCGAGCGTGGAGATGAGGGACCGCTCATGGTTCAACGAAAATCTTGAGTCGAAGAACTACTATATCCCCGGTGTGATATCCCTGCTGATCACGGTGATGACGCTGCTGCTCACCTCGATGGCCATCGTGCGGGAGAAGGAGATCGGCACGATGGAGCAGCTTATCGTGAGCCCGCTCCGGCCGATCGAGCTCATCCTCGGGAAACTCACCCCGTTTGCCGTCATCGCTCTGATCCAGGTCGCTTTCGTGACCGTGCTCGCTGAATTCTGGTTCCAGATTCCCATGCGGGGCAGCCTGCTGCTGCTCCTCGGCTGCACGATGATTTATCTTCTGACGAGCCTGGGCGTGGGTCTCTTCATCTCGACCCTCTCCGCGACCCAGGAGGAGGCGATGATGTCCACCTTCCTCTTTTTCTTCCCCGCGAACCTTCTCTCCGGCTTCATGTACCCGATCCAGAATATGCCCGTCCCCATCCAGTATATCACCTACCTGAATCCCCTGAGGTACTACCTGGTCATCCTGCGGGGGATCTTTCTGAAAGGCGTCGGCATCCGCATCCTCTATCCGCAGATGATCGCCCTGCTGATTATCGGGCTCGCCGTCATCTCGTTCAGCGCCCTGCGTTTCCGCCGGAGCCTCGGGTAACAACCATTGAGTGAAGGAGGGATTACTAAGATGTATGCATTATTTCAACGCCGGAAAACAATGCAAACGGTCATCCGCTGTTTCTTGGGTGCGGCTGTTGCCGCGAGCCTTGGCGGGTTCGGCTATCTTGTGTGGCTGAATCACAGCGATTTTGAGCACGCCATGGTTGTTCAGACCCAGCAGTTGTTGCTGACGCTTGCGCGCGCCCAGGCGCAAAGTCTTGAGAAACATATTGGTGACATTCAGCAAAAGCTATACATTCTTGCAACGAGTACTGTCTTTCACAGGAGTTTTAAGGAACGATTTCTCGGGGACACCGACAGGGGGCACGCTGCACTCGAAGATTCATATAGAGATGTCAAGAGGCTTGTCGATGCAATCTACCTGATTGATACACACGGTATGGTTATGGGCTGCAGCCCGCAGCGCGAAGGCGAAGCAGGCAAGGACATTTCACAGGTGCCGGACGTCGCGATTGCACTTGTCTCACGCCGGCCATGCATCAGCACGGTATTCAGACAGCCCTCAGGAGCGCTTGCGCTTGCGATTTTGCAACCGGTATTTGAAGGCGATGCGTTTACGGGCGTGCTCCGCGCCGTGCTGTCCATTGAAAGGATCCATAATCTATGCCGTCATATCAACCTGGGTGAATCAATTTATGCCTTCGTCCTCGATGGGAGTGGAATGTTTATGAGCTATCCTGATGATTCTCTGCTGGGTAAAGATATGGCGACGGCGATGCACGAGAAATTCCCAGGGCTCGACATGGCTATGCTGAAACGAGAGGTGCGCTTTATGGAGAAACGTTCGGAAGGGATGGGCATCGCCCCGCTCCCCTCGGATGGCATTGGTCCGTCCATCACCAGCGCGCTGATTGCGTTCGCCCCAATCCGTATTGGCGCGAATGTATGGAGTATGGCGGTTGCGATGGACTATGGAGCTATCTCAGGCCCGATCCACAAGAATATCAGAGACAACCTCCTATTTGTTGGATTTGTGTTTTTGATTATCGGCGTGTTGGGTGCGGCGCTCCATCGCGTGAGCAGGAGGAGAATTGAGCTCGTTACGTCCACGAAGGCACTTCATATAATAAACAGGCAACTCCATCTCGAAATCGACGAACGCAGAAAAATTGAAAAGGCACTCCACGACAGCCTGAGAAAGGGACGGGGGGCGCCTCAATGAGAGCCATTGGTTGTCGCGCGGCATCGAACCCATAACGCACCATGGATGTTTCGTGAGTGAGCCGTCCAAGAACATGCACTGGTGACGGGGATTGGCTACGCCGGCGCGCTACGGTACTTCCAAAAGCGGGGAATGCTCTCCCCGAGCATGCCCCGGGCAGTGGTGATTCAATTTGAAAGGCAGTGAATAATACCCTGGAGCATATTTGGTGTATGCCATGCTTGATGATGCATATCTACGGAGCGGCCTTTGTTCACGGCGAGGGAATTGGGTAGGTAATCAAGGCTGCTCTATATAAAGCGATATCGAAATTAAGAATTAGCACTTAACAACTATCATTGGAGGAAGTTATGAAGAGTGTCCCCGCAATGGTGAAAGAGGTAATCAAGCGGACAAGCAATGTAAAGAGCATCCGCGTGGAAAATCCCGGTAAAGATTACAAAGCGGGACAGTTTCTCCGTGTCACGCTCACGACAGATCCTGAGTGCACGCGGTACCTCTCCATCTCCAGTTCTCCGACAGAGAAAGACCATATCGAGTTCACGAAAAAGCTGACGCAGAGTGATTTTTCCAGAGCGCTCGATTCGCTCAAACCTGGCGATATGGTGCACATGCACTACCCGTTTGGAAAATTTACTCTGGACAGCGCGTCCACAAAAATTGCCTTCCTCTCCGGCGGCATCGGGATTACACCGATACGGAGCATGTACAAGTACGCGGTGGATAAGAGGCTGGATAGTGATATGGTCCTGGTGTACGCAAACCGTTCGATCAGGGATATCGTTTTCAAGGAGGATTTTGACCTTATGCAGAAACAGCATCCCGGCCTGAGGGTCGCTCATGTGCTCTGTGAGCCCGCCCCCGGTTTTACGTGCACGATTGGACTGATCAACAGCCAGATTGTCAGGAACGAGGTTCCCGATTATGCCCTGAGGAAATTTTATGTCTGTGGCCCGCCGGCGATGGTGGAGTCGATGAAGGGATTGCTGGCTGAGGAGCTTTGCGTGCCTGAAGACAGGATTGTCACCGAACGATTCCAGGGGTATTGAGGACTGTATGAGCTTTGCTGTTCTATTCTTTATGGCAGTAGCCCTGGCGATGGACTGCTTTGCTGTCTCCCTCGCGATAGCCCTCGCCGTGGGAAAACCATCGAATCATCAGACGTTCAAGCTCGCGTTTAACTTTGGACTATACCAGTTTCTTATGCCCGTCCTTGGATGGTTCGCCGGGCGCGGCCTGCTGGAATACATACAGGGCTTTGACCACTGGGTGGCCTTTGGGTTGCTTGCATTCATCGGCGGCAAGATGATCTATGAGTCTACGGTAATCGGTCGCGGCGAGGTGGGAGGTGATGATCCAACGCGGGGCATATCTCTCATCATGCTTTCCCTGGCGACGAGTATTGATGCGCTGGGGGTTGGTTTGAGTCTCAGTGTGCTCGGGGTGGAGATTCTTTATCCTGCCATGGTGATCGGTATCGTATCGTTCGTACTCACCTGCGTAGGGATGAAGATCGGCCCTCTCGCGGGAAGACTCTTCGGGAAGAGGGTGGAGGCGGCCGGCGGCATCGTGCTGATCCTGATCGGGATAAAAATCCTTTGTGAACACTTCCTGAGCTGAAGCACTCACCACAGGAGCGGGCATATCTCCGGATTTGAATATAATTAGCTCTTGACGGGAAGCGGGAAGAGATGTAGTATATAGCAAAATGTAGATATGGCTATTTATGAGACACGTCGAGAAAATCTTTAAAGCGCTCGCGGACCGCAACAGGCTGCGCATTCTAAAAATGCTCGAGACAAGGCCGCTCTGCGTGTGCGAGATTACCGCGGTGTTGGGCATAGCCCAATCCAGTGTGTCCAGGCACCTGGGCATCCTCAGGGAGGCCGGTCTTGTGGATGATATAAAAGAAGGACAGTGGATGATCTATTCGCTGGCGCGCGGCAGTGATGATGCGACGCGGGGCATCATCGCGGTCATCAAGCGCTTGCTCGCCGATGATCCCCAGGTCGAGAGCGACAGGCGAAAGACGAGGCAGGTCAACAGAGAGCAGATTTGCGCAAGAGCGCGATGAGTGTAAAATTTTTCCTTGGATTAATAGATAAATAGACATATCGCTATATATAAAGGGGGAAGGCAATGATAAAAATAGAGATTCTTGGAACGGGATGTCCGAAATGCATGAAACTTCACGCAAATGCCGAGCAGGCGGTGCGCGAGGCGGGCGTTAGGGCAGAGATCGTGAAGATCACGGACATCCGGGAGATTATGAAACGCGGTGTTATGCTCACTCCCGCCCTTTCCGTCAATGGTGAGGTGAAAAGCATGGGGAAAGTACTGGATGCCGAGGAAATTAAATCGCTTATACAAAAGGAGAAATGATGTGAATAGAAAAACTCCTGCCAAGCTCGATCGCAAAAGTGCTCCGCGCAAGGTATCTCCTCGGGCCACCTTGTCCAAATCGCGCTGTCTCTGTGAGGCATCCGGCATACTCTTCTTTCCATGCTCCGGGGCGTCAAATGTCGGGCACCTTGCGGACCGCGCTTCTCGTGAGCTCGCGGCGGAAGGCACCGGGCTGATGTACTGCCTGGCAGGGATTGGCGCCCATTACCCGAGTATGATCGCTTCCGCGCGGGATGCCGGAAGAATAGTGGGAATTGACGGATGCGAGATCGGCTGCGCGAAAAAGATACTTGAGCGGGCAGGTCTCACGGTGACCGATTACATAGTCGTGAGCGCGTTGGGCATAGAGAAGAAGTATCAACCTATCAGGAAAAAAGATTTATCAACCGTCAAGCAAGTGATAGAAAAAAGTCTCTACAAGGATTAAGATGAGAAATATTTCAGGAGGATACTACCCTAATGAACCGTAAAGAACTATGGAAACTGGCCGTTCTGGTGGGAATATTCCTCTTTGCCTACTATGTCCCGCTCGGGAGCGGGAAATTCAGCGCCGCCCTCATGGAATCATTCCGCCTCCTCCAATGGTACGCGAGGAACCACACGCTCCCCTGCGTCGTCCC
>JAPLCX010000112.1 GCA_026392035.1 Candidatus Auribacterota bacterium
GACCCACATACACGTTGTCACCGTGCAGATCCAATCCACCGTACAAGGCCATCGCAGCCTCCTTTCCGGCTCGCCGTCGCCGAGCCACCTTGCACAGAGATTGTACACTTGTTCTTTTCGCCTTTGTATGATTATCAGTTACGGAGGGAATGAAAAGGTTATCCACGGATTTTCACTGATTTTATTAAGATGAAAAGAAAGCTTCATCTGCGGCCATCCGTGTGGTTATCCGTGAAAATCCGTGGCGAACATCATTTACCGTTACCCCTGCAAAACTGACCCATTACTTTTTTCTTCTTGCCCTGCACGCGAGGTTCACTATAATAGTAATGTAGCCCGCCGATGTGCGGGGTGAAGTATTTAACCCGATGGCGCCGGTATGTACCTCAGCTACTATGGATTCCAGAAACACCCGTTCAACCTGACGGCTGACCCGAGTTTCCTCTTCCCGAGCCCCCAGCACCGGGAGGCGATGAGTTTCCTCTACTACGGCATCATGGGGCGCAAGGGATTCCTCGCAATCACGGGCGAGGTGGGCACCGGCAAAACGACGCTCTGCAGGGCGCTCCTCTCCATGCTCGACAACAAGGTGAAGACCGCCTTCATCCTCAATTCAAACCTCACCGAGTATCAGCTCCTCCACGCAATCACTGAGGATTTCGGCATCTCCATGCCCGCGAAGAACAAGATAAACCTCATGCGCGCGCTCAACAATTTCCTCCTCGATCAGGTGCGCCAGGGGAATAACGCGGTCCTGATAATCGACGAGGCGCAAAATCTGAGCTCGGTGCAACTCGAACAGATCCGCATGCTCTCCAATCTGGAGACGGCGGAAGAGAAGCTCCTCCAGATCATCCTCGTCGGCCAGCCCCAGCTCCGGAAGAAGCTGGATTCCAAGGGGCTTCTCCAGCTGAGGCAGCGGCTCGCCATCCGATTCCACCTCTACCCCCTCTCGAGGGGCGAGGTCGCCGCCTACATCGCCCACCGGCTGAGGGTCGCAGGGGGCAGCCTACAGGGCATGTTCGACCCGCGCGCCATTGACCTCATCTACGAGTACTCGGACGGCGTCCCACGCCTGATCAACATGCTGTGTGACAAGGCGCTCCTCGCCGGCTTCGCGCTCGGCATAAAGACAATCACCGTCAGGATAATCAAGGCGAGCATCAGAGAGATCGAGGGGACGCCGGAGCTGACGGCTGTTTCGGCAAATTGACCTTACACCTTGTGCTTTTGGCTTTCAACGTGGGGCTGTTTTTGACATGAGCATCATATACGAAGCGCTGAAAAAAATCGAAGATGAGAAGAGGGATGATTCGCCCGGCTGTTCCCCGATAGTCTTCAGCTTCCCCGGGGAGGAGACGCACAAGGACGATCGCGCCGGAGCCTTTCTGCATGCCGCCCGATACGCGGCGATAGGCATCCCTCTCCTCTTCTTCCTGATGCTCCTCATCAGACCGGATCTGTTCAGGCTCTCTTCCGCGCGCCCCGCGCCGCCGGCGGGCCGCATTCCCTCCTCCGCGCCGCTCATGCCCATCATCAAGGAGGTACGCCTGCAGCCAAGGAATATCCTCCCCTCCACGGCTGACCTCTCATCGAAGCCGCAGGAAGCAATGCCCCCGGTTGCGCTCAAGAGCTCCACGTCCATAACTGATACAAAAATCCCCGAACTCCACCTCAAGGGGATCAGCCACAGCGGCAGCCGCTCATGGGCGTTCATCAACGACAAAATGCTGAAGGTGGGCGACAGTATTGCCGGGGCCGAAGTCGTGGAAATCCTCAAGGATAGGGTCAGGCTTACATACACCGGCGTTGAGTTCACGCTGGCCTACTGAAAATGGCACTGAGCTATACCCCGCGCTGCGCGTGCGCATTCCGTAAGGGGTCACTTATAGAGGGTGGCCACGGATCCCGCTAAGCGGGACGGATTATGACGGATATTCACAGATGAAAAGAAAGCTTCATCTGCGGCCATCCGTGTGGTTATCCGTGAAAATCCGTGGCGAACATCATTTACCGTTACCACTGCAAAACTGACCCATGTGTATCTGCGGCAAGAAACCCTACCTACTCGCACAATGCTTTCTTATCTGTGGCAAACGATTGTTGAATGCCACCCATAATTGAGAAGGTGTGAAAAAATCCAGTTTCCGGCTTATGTATGTGATATCAGAATATTGTCATTGCGATCCCGCTCAGTTGACCACTGCCGAGGCCTTGGCAAGCAGGATTACATACTGGGTGCTCGGCGTGAGATCAGAGAGCTTCCTCACCGGCGGTTGCTTGCCCGCCTGGACCACAACGCTGTAGAAGGTGATCGTCTTCCCCTTCATGGACGCGGGGATTTTGACCGCCGGGCGCACAGTCGTTATGTAATCCTTAGTAAAGCTCTTCACGTTCTTGTAGAGCGGCGTGATCTTCTTCTTGACCTTGCCGTCCAGGTAGAGCGTGTAGGGCCCTGCGGGGGTGTCGGCGAGAATATAGAAGTCGAATGGCTGGGTGATGTCCTCAGTCAGCGCCACGTACACCGAGTAGGTCTGGCCGGTTGGCAATGTCTCCGGAACGACGACCTGCAGCGTCGGGGTCGGCCTGATGGTAGGTGTCGACGTAGGAGACATCGTGGGCGCCCCCGTCGCAGACGGGGTAGGCGTCGGGGTCGACGTAGGAGACATCGTGGGTGTCCCCGTCGCAGACGGGGTAGGCGTCGGGGTGATCGTAGGTGTTTCCGTCGGTGTCGGCGTGAACTCAGCGCATATAAAGTCCGCCGTTGCGGGGTCGATCTCCCAATTGAACAGGTAATACCATGTCGCCGCTTCTCCGCTGTTGCCTCTTGCGATGCTTACCTCTCCCGTAGCGGACGCGCACTCAGAATCACCCCCGCATACCGTGTATCGATCGATTGAGCAGGTGTCCGTCCCAACACCCTCGTCGTGGAGAGTCACCGTCGCCTCATAACCAGCCGGTACTGTGACCTCGTACCAAACCCCTTTGCTCGTTTCCGCGAGATAACATGTTCCCGTAGCGGCAGACACACCAGACAACGTCACCGCCATATCGCCGCAATACGCCGTTATCGCTTCCGCGCATGACGATCCTGGAACAGGCGTCTGAGTCGGGGTTTCAGTCGGAGTCTCAGTAGGCGTCGGCGTGATCGTAGGTGTAGCCGTCTCAGTAGGCGTGGGCGTGATGGTTGGCGTCTCTGTCTGCGTCGGTGTTTCCGTCGGGGGCAGCGTCTCGGTAGGTGTCGGCGTGATCGTAGGCGTATCCGTGATGGTCGGCGTGGGCGTGATGGTAGGCGTATCCGTGATGGTTGGCGTCGGCGTTATCGTCGGTGTTATTGTCGGCGGCTGGCCAAGTGCGTATAGCACTCCCGAGGCGCCAGCATAAACCTTCCCGTCAGAACCTATGGCAGATCTCGTATAAATAGTGGCAGCATCCGAAGTCTTATAGCTCCACGATAACGAACCATTCGAGTTCACAATGTACAGGTTATTATCTGCGGAACCAACATAAACCTTCCCATCAGAACCGATGGCGGCAGCGTTGTATGTGGTTTTATTCCCGGTCTTATAGCT
>JAPLCX010000113.1 GCA_026392035.1 Candidatus Auribacterota bacterium
TTTTAACAAATGGTGAAACAAAGGAGGCTCTTTTTGTGTCCGCATCCTGCAAAAAAGTTGAAGGTTGCATGTCGCTCATTCTTGTAGGTATTCAACAAGTTACGAAATCATCAACTCGATACTCGCCGATTTCGGGTTAAAGGAGGATTGAAAAATGAAAACAAGAGTTGTTTTTTATGCGGTAGGTGCTCTGGTTTGTTTGGTAGGCGTATTGTGGGCGCCCGCTACTGCAGATTGCTATAATTGCGAGGAATGCGAGCATGCGGAATATGCGGATGGATCAGAGGGTGATTTCCATGTTGGTATGCAGTTATGGGTAAACGGCAATTTAAGTTTGCCAAGCGGCAAGGGATATTTTTATAAAGGACTCTACTTGGAAAACGGCATGGACGTTGGCTCCGGCAATGTAGTGATAGGATCAGGTAATTTAGCTTTAGAAAGAGGCAAGGGATATTTTTATAATGCAATCTACTTGGAAAACGGCATGGACGTTGGCTCCGGCAATATAGTGATAGGATCAGGTAATTTAGCTTTAGAAAGAGGCAAGGGATATTTTTATGGAGGAATGTACTTGGAAAACGGTTTGGATGTTGGCTCTGGTAATCTTGAAGTACATGGAAGAAACATACTTGATGAAATTGATTGGATTCTGGAAAACTGTTGTGAAAGCAAATCTATGCGGGGGGCAGAAAGCGCCGAAGGAGGCAAATCAAGCCCCGTGACAGCAAAAGATAGCACTATCTTATCCGCGGGGCAAGCGCAGTTGTCTAAAGGTAGTGCGATCATTATGTTCGATGAGGTATTTTCTAAAGAGGCGGATGAATCAAAACCAGTTATTGTTGTAGTTACTCCGACTAGCGCGGATTGTAATGGCATGGCAGTGATGAAGACAGAGATAAACGAGGTACGCAAAGGGCAGACATTCTCCGGCTTTTATGTTGCTGAGCTCAATGGAGGTAATTCTAACGCGACTTTTAACTGGCAGGCTGTGGCGACAAGGAAGTCAGAGAAGTAACCCTAATTTTCTATTTTCGCGCGCAGTGATCGGTTGGCACACGCTGGGCGATTTGAATATACGGCGATCGAATTCCGTTCCCGAATCCCCGGAAGAATTCACTTCGGCAGTTTTTAGGAACAGGCATTTTCGGGAGGGAGAAGCCAGTATGCCAGATGGCCTGAGCGGAACCGGCAGACTGCCCTATGCCATAAAAAACGGAAGACAGGTATTCGCGGGGAACCATGAATACTATATCCGCTGCGCGGTGCCACATGAGCGGCTTCTCGATCTCATAACGCAGACAGAGCACCCGACCGAGAGCGGTGAAAAGGTAGCTACGCCGTGATTCGTCCACGTGGGAGGCTATGTCTATGATCTCTTTTATATTCTTGGATGTCCGGTCGACCACCTCGGCCCTCAGTTCCTCCGGTTTCTCATAGGGCTCTTCCTCCTCAATTGCTTCCCACCAGTGAACCTCGGTGAAGCCGTCCAGAAAATCCATTCGGTCGCACTCAGAGGCAATTTGATCCGACAAAGTGAGTCCATCGTTGATATGCGCTCCCCAGTATTGTTCTTTCTGTGACACTCGCCAGCCAAGCATATAGTAGCTGTATCCATTGAGCCTGAGTCCTTCATGTCGGCGGGTGCTGATTAGTTCAGAAAAGATGGGGTGGATTGAGAAAACGCATATAATGCCAAGCATGACGAAAGAGGCGATACGGGAAAAGCGCCTTGGCGAAACAGCCATTTCACTAAGAAGGAGTGTTATTGCGCAGAGAACGAACGGAAGGCATACCGAAAAATAGCGGTAGTTTATAAAATACCCCTTAACTGCGCCTATTCTTGACTCAAATCCGCAGATTGCCATCGTTAATGGGAAAATGATTAGATATACAGCAACGACGGTACGGGGGAAATCCTGAATTTCCAGCCGGCGTCTTCGTTCGGAATTCCGAAAAATAATTGTCGCAATAGCTCGGCCGGTGCGATAGAACAGGAAGGTGACCGATGAAATGGCGATTAAGGAAAATATAAATGCATATGCCGATGAGAGCGAGGTGGATATGCTGTGGTTGAACCAGTAAGAATCGAAGAATATGAGCCAGAGGCAATTCCCTAAACTATTGAATAAGCCAGAATGGCAGCCCGGCTTTGTGTTCATGAGTTCCAAGATACTCCTAACTCCCGAAAATCCAGTCTGTAAGTTGAAGAACAGCCATGGAGAGAATCCAATAATGAAGGCGATGAGCAGGATTGCCATTGTCTTCTTGCCGCTCTGGCGTGTTCCGATAAAGATCCATGTAATCAGGCAAGCCGCAATGGAAAATACCGAGAAGTATGAAAAGAACAGTGCAAACCCAGAAACAGCCCCGAAAAGACACAATGTTGTCCGGTAGGAGGCCATGTAGCGCGGAGCCGCGAGAGATGCGGCGTGTCCACTGGCCGCCTGCTGAAACCGGCAGAAGAGAAGAACAATGGCGATATCAAATAAGGGGTTCTGCGTGTGGTGGGCGCTGCACCAGAGCGTGAGCCTGATAAGGCCCGGTGGCCCGACACAGAGCAGTATGCCCATGATAACTGCGCTGCGCAGATGGAAAAAACGGAGAAGCAATAAATACCATAGAGCGAATGCGGCGCACGCAAAGAGCAGGGCGGTGATCTTCAATGAAAAATAGCTGGGCCCGAAGAGCGCGAACACGGGTGCGGCAGCCAATCCGAATACCAGGGAACCCCCTTCATGGGGGTGATAGATATATTCACGAATCGGCATTATCAGGCCATGAATGAAGCTGTGGGTGATAGTTCCCATATAAAGCTCTTCGATATCATTGTAATAGGTGTCACTAAATTCGAGCAAAATGATTCTTAGCGCAATAAAGGAACTGAATAGAATTATAAATGGGCATTTATAAAGGTGTGTGCTTTTGTTCATGAGGCTAATAAGCTGTCTTCTCGGTGACGATAAATTGTTTATGGCGACTACCCCCTCACAACATTTAACAGAAGGAGACTGTCATGAGTAAGAAACCTAAACTATGGTGTTTATACCGCACGAGATGGTTGGTGGCTCATAATATCCTCCACGATCTAATTCACGGGAAGATAACGAAAGCCAATGCAAAGAAACGCTATTATAAACAACTTCGCGCTGCGGAGAAGATAGCTTGCAAGTCGGCCTAAAAAATATAGACCCAGACGGTTTTATGTGGCGACAAATCACCACCGGTACCGCCCTTCATCTTCTTATCGTTGATGAAATGCGATTCTATATCCTAAGCATCAGACAGAGAATCCGCTTGCCATTCCGCCCAACAGCCTGTGTTTTTCTTCTCGTCTTCCTTCCATTGTCGTTTGCGTTCTTTTGGATCATGAGTGAGACCAATCTGCCAACAAGAATAAGACGTTACTTTAGATTCAATTGCGGCAATGATATCTGCTTCTTCATAGTCCAGCCTCCTTTCGTATAAAATTATATCAAGAAATAGTGATGAAACGGCAGCGAAAAACGGAAAGATGATGCATTTGCTTCTTGGCTTTTAACCGACGTTCTAAGGGAGGATTGAAAAATGAAAAAGGGATTTAGTTCTTGGGCAGTAAGCGGCATGTGTTTTTTTGGGGGCATCTGTTGGCTTCCGACTAATGCGTTTTCTTGGTCGCCGCCAGATGGATTTGTTGACACACCATATTTATGGACAAACAACCTGGAATTCGACGGGTGCGTGGGTACTGGAATGAGTCTTGCGGAGGGGTTAAGGACCGGTTGTCTTCTCTCAGCTTCCCCCCGAACGGAAACAACTCCGAAAATAAATACCCCGTCTGACGATCTTTAGTCCGATACATCTCAGCTCTCCTTTAGTGTATAACTGCACGGGTTTCGGGCACCTGTCCCGAATTCCCGTGCATTTTATCCATCATTCTGGAGAGCATTGTACATCATATCTACTTGCCTTGTATGATATTATATATATTTTTAGACTTTTTCAGGAGACCCTAAATAGAACTTGAGATTACTATTTTACCTCCGTGTTCTCCGTGCCTCCGTGGTAGAAAGTTATATGCATCGATCTGCCTAGGCGCGGATGCCTATCTCCTCGGCGCTCACGCTGGAAACGACGCCGCTGATGCTCGCGTGAATGGGCGCCCCGAGGCCCCCTTCTGGCACATCGCCGATCATCTGTCCCGCAGCGACCTTCTCCCCTACCTTCACCAACGGACCGCACGCGACACCGACATGCTGTTTCAGCGGGATATTCACCGCGGCCACCTCGAGCGGCTCGCTCACCATTGGGGCGTCAACATCGTACTCCTCAAGCTGAAAGCGGGAGACAAGGTCGTGCACCGGAGGACGCCTGAAACTCCTTTCCGGATGCGGCTCCAACCGCTTTCTCTTGTGAATCGGAGCCGCCCCGGAATTCTTGAGGCCGTCGATAAAGGCCTTGATGATCCTCTCGGGAGAAAGCATCGTCGGGCAGGCGTACATACCACAGAGGCCGCACTGGCAGCAGAGGTACGACTGGGCAACGATCGCCGGGTCGATCTCCTCAACTGCCTGGTAGGCGACGGCGCGCATGATCGCGTGGGGTTCCAGCGCGTGGCCGAGGAGGAATCGCGGGCAGAGGTCGGTGCAAAACCGGCATCCCTCGCAGGCCGATCTGGCGCTTTTCACGTCACGGTCGATCGGCTTTCTCTTGTACCGTACCAGCTTGTGATCCACCGGCAGGACGATCACGCTCGTGGTCGTCTTCATCACCACGCCCTTCGATTCAGATCCCATCATCGGTCCGCCATCGATCACCGCGTAGGGCGCGACCGTCGGGCCGCCCGCCGCGGCGATCGCGTCCCCGACAGGGGTGCCCACGGGCGCGATGATCGTCCTCGGCTCCCGCACCGCGCCCGTGACGGTGAGCCACCGGTGCGTCACCGGCTGCCCCTCCCTCGCGCGGCAGATGTTGACGAGCGTGCCCACGTTCTGGACCACCACGCCGATGTCGATGGGAATGCCGCCCTCGGGGACGATCTTCCCGAGGACATCGCAGACGAGGGCCTGCTCGTCGCCGGCGGGATAGTAATTCTCGAGGAGGTGAATGTCGATGCCGTCCCTGCCCGGGCACCCCTCGAGCGCGATGACCGCCCTGTGATATTTTTCCTTGAGGGCGATGATGCCCTTTGTCGCGCCGGTGGACTGCATCACCAGCTTCATCCCCTCGACGATCTCGCACGCGTAGAGGGTCATGAGCTGCTGATCCACGCGGAGGAGCGGTTCGCACTCGGAGCCGTTCGCAATCACGCAATCAGCCCGTGCGCTCATCTTCTTCCAGGCAGGGAAGCCCGCCCCGCCCGCGCCGACGACCCCGGCAGTTCTGACCTGATCAACTATACTCATCATTTACACCCTATGATCCATGCCTCACCGCAGATTAATCAGAGATTCACCACTGAGAACACTGAAGCCACAGAATATGAGAAATATAATTCAGTAACTTCAGTGTCTTCAGTGGTTTACCAGTTGAATCCGCGTTTATCCGCGTTCATCTGTGATGGAATCTCATCTTCGGAATCAGCATAATCCGCGGTTTCTTATCTTTTATGACTCCAGAAACTTCGACACGCACTCGTGCGGGTGCTCGATGATGATGCTGTTGACGAGCCCCTGCATCTCCTCGGCAGCGGCCCTCCCGGCCGCCAGGGCTGCCTCAACCTCGTGCTGTTTTCCGGAAAAGACAACGATGCACTTCCCGCCCTGTGCATTCGCGAGCCGGATTTCAATAACCGCTACACCCGCCGCCTTGGCACCCGCGTCTCCCGACCGGATGCACGCCGGCACGCCGTAGGTCTCGATGACGCCGACGGACTTTATTTCTCCATACTCAGGGACACCGTTGATCGCTGCTACTACCCGGGGGTGGACATGGGGCAAGAGGTGGTGTTCGGTAATCGTTTCACCCAGCTCGGAATCCAGCGCGGCGGAGAGCGAAGATTTAAGCGCATCCACATCGCCGGTGAGCATGACGATGTATTTCCCGGGGCACACTGTCCGCGAATCCAGGAGCTTCACCGCGGCCTGTTTCACGAGCATGTCCGACAGGGCGATCCCTGCCGCCACGCTGTTAAATTCGAGAGTGAGAAGCGCTGGGTCCATACAATAAGAAATCCCAAATCCCCGCCTGCCGGCGGGCAGGCAAAATCCCAAATCCCAAACGAAAATGACAGATGACAAAGCACAGATGACAAAATCTGCAAAGGGTCAAAAGGCAAAATTCAAAACAATCAATACTCAGAGGGATTGTTTTGATTTTTTAGTTGTAATTTTGCCTTTTGCCTTTTCACTTTTGAATTAGATTTCCGCCTCCGGCAGGTACTCCTTCAGCTTTCCGGCCACCAGTCCCTTGATCTCCTCCAGCCGTTCGGCTGTCTCCGCCTCGAAACGGAGGACGAGGACGGGCTGCGTGTTCGAGGGGCGCACAAGGCCCCACCCGTCCGGGAACACCACCCGCACGCCGTCGATATCGAGCGTGTCATAGTTCTTGTCGAAGTACTCCTTGAGCTCCTTGACGATATTGAACTTCTTGTCGTCGGGGCACTCGAGCCGTATCTCCGGGGTGGTGTAGGTCTTCGGGATATCCGAGAGCAGTTGCGAGAGGGACTTGTCAGTGTTGGAGAGGATCTGAACCAGGCGGCACGCGGCATACGTGGCATCGTCGTAGCCGAAATAGTTGTCGGCGAAACAGACATGCCCGCTCATCTCGCCGGCGAGGGGCGCCCCCTCCTCCTGCATCTTCTTCTTGATGAGCGAGTGGCCGGTCTTCCACATGATCGGGATCCCGCCCGCCTTTCTGATCTCAACCGTGCAGAGATGTGAACACTTGACGTCGAAGATCACCTTCGCACCGGGCAGTCTGCTCAGCAGATCGCGCGCGTAGAGGATGAGTAGCATGTCCACCCAGATAATCGTGCCCTTCTCATCGATCACGCCGATCCGGTCGCCATCCCCATCGAAGCCTATCCCCACATCGGCCCTGAGCGCGAGCGTTTTCTCACGCAAATCCTTCACCGCTTCGGGGAGTGTGGGGTCGGGGTGATGATTAGGGAAGTGGCCGTCCGGATCGCCGTACATGCAGGTCACATCGCAGCCGAGATCGCGCAAAATCTGAGGGCTCGTCGGGCCCGTGGTTCCGTTCCCGGCGTCCACCACCACCTTGATCTTCCTATTCCCCATCCTCGTGCGCGATTTAACGGCGCGGCAGTAGTCATCAACGACCGAGGTCTCTTCCACCCGCCCCTTCCCCTGGAGAAAGTCTCCCGACTCAATGATCTCCCTGACCTCCTGGATTTTTTCTCCGTATATCGTTGACTTCCCCTCGGCAACCTTGAATCCGTTATATTCGGGCGGATTATGGCTCCCGGTGATCATCACCCCGCCCTGGATCTCCTTCCCGAAGAGAGAGAAGTAGAGCATGGGCGTGGTGACCATGCCGATATCCACCACGTGGAGGCCGGTCGCCATGAGACCATTCAGAATGGCATCACGGTAGCTCTTCGAGCTCAGGCGCACGTCGCGCCCGAGCGCAATCTTCGTGATGCCCTTCCTGCCCAGGTATGTTCCCGCCCCCTTCCCGAGGAGCTCCACCGTTTTGTCCGTGAGGTCCTTTCCCACAAGTCCACGGATATCGTATTCCCTGAAAATATTCGCTGGTATCTTCGCCATATTTATCATCCTCCTCACATGCGCTGCCCTGCGCATATGCTGGTAAAAAAGGAAATGATGCGTCTCCCGCACTCACGTACCGCCTTGAAGAGGAAACAGAGCGACTCAGATTATCCGATCCATGGTGAATAGTCAACCGCGGTCTGGAACGTGTGTCCAGCCAAAATAGAAATGTCCCCTTCTTACCAAATTAGAAATGACCCCATGACTGTTCCATCTCCCCCCAATGTCTGGGGGGAGAGGGTTAGGGTGAGGGGGGATAGAAAAGAGTTACTCTTCCCCTCACAGAGCCACTTCCTGGGGAAAAACCGCGATTTTTGGTTTAACATTACTTCGCCCCCCTCCTAAAATGCCCTACAACAAACGATCTCATTGTGGTGAGGCTACCAACACTGGCCTGATTTTGTACTGC